>NZ_NHML01000044.1:0-44752 GCF_002165735.1 Rhodococcus sp. NCIMB 12038 | reverse complement strand
TCGAACACGACTACCTCAACGGTGAGACCATTCGTATGGACGGCGCCCTGCGCATGGCGCCGCGGTAGGCGGCTCCGCCGCCCGTGCGCCTTTTTGGTAGCTGGAGCAACCAGAAAGGCGCACGGGGCGCGAAGCGCCCTTCGCTGGAGGTGAGCATGGGGTTCTACTCGGACCGGATCGTTCCGCGGCTCGTCGACATCAGTTGCGGGGTGAAGTTCACAGAGCCCTCGCGGCGACGCGTCTGCGCCGGGCTTCACGGACGCGTGGTGGAGATCGGATTCGGATCGGGCCTGAACGTCCCGTTCTATCCGGCCGCCGTCGAGTCGGTGAGCGCCGTCGAACCCGCCGACCTCGGCTGGAAGCTGGCAGGCAAGCGTCTGGCGGCATCGACGACGCCGGTCGAGCGGTCCGGTCTCGACGGTCAGTCACTCCCCTTCCCCGACAACAGTTTCGACACCGCACTGTCCACCTGGACGATGTGTACCATCCCCGACGCCGACGCCGCACTGCGGGAGATCCGACGGGTCCTGAAACCCGGTGGCACACTGCATTTCGTCGAGCACGGCCTCGCGCCGGACGAAAACGTCCAACGCTGGCAGCGCCGGCTCGAACCGATCCAGAAAACCGTCGCCGGTGGTTGCCACCTCACACGCGACATCCCCGCCCTGCTGACGAACGCCGGTTTCGACATCCAGGACCTCGACCGCTTCTACGAGACAGCAACACCGAAAATCGTCGGCGCCTACTCCCTCGGGATCGCGGCTTCGCCGCCCGTGCGCGCCTGAGGAGTCCGGGGACTCGTCACCCACTCACGGGGCGCTAGGCTGCTGTCGATTCGCGAACAGACGAGGGGGGCTTCGTGGGAACGTTGAAAGCTGATCTGGAAGAGCTCGAACGGCTGGGGGGAACCTTGCACGGGCTGGCCGACGAGGCGGGCGGTCTCAGAACCGGCACGGCGGCAGGCCCCTACCTGTCGTCCGCGGGAGCGATGATGCCCTCGGTCATCGAGGCGTCGAGCATCTCCGCGGATCTCGTGGATGCAGCGCTCGTCCCGGCGATCAAGGAACGACTCGGCGAGACCGGGGACGTGATGATCCATGTCGCGCAGGAGTACCGGAACCAGGACGAATCGTCGGCCGACCGGTTCGTCGCCGCGTACACGAACGCCACCGGCGAGTGGAGCGGTGAAGCATGAGCCTCACTCGCACCCAGATCGAGTCCTGGAGTCCCGCGACTCTGACCGAGATCGGTGACGCATGGATCGCGCTCGGCACCAAGGTCGAAGATCTCTTCACCCGATACGTCGACGGCGTGACCCGGGTCAACGACGCCTACTGGGAGGGTAAGACCGCCGAAGCCGCCCAAAACCGGGCGAACGCCGACAAGAAGACGGCGCTTGTCGTGGTGGATCAACTGGAGGCACTCGCCAACCGTGCGAAGCAGGGTTTCCACGACGTCGACGCACCGCTGCAGCGTGCGCGGATGGCGATCGTGGCCGCCGAGTCTGCGGGCTTCCGCGTAGCCGACGACCTGACCGTCACCGATCCCGGAACCCCCGATCCCGACAACGATCGCGTGAACGAAATGACGGGGTGGCAACGCGACATCGCCGACGCCGCATCGGCGACGGAAACTGCCGACGCAACCGTCAGGGACGCATTCGCTTCCGCTCGCGACGGGCTGCGGGCAACATTCACCTCCGCCGCGGCGCTGGGCTCCGACCAGGGTGTGTCCGACGGGACGCAACTCGTCTCCGACCCCGCCGGATTGAATCCCGAGCAGATCCAGAGACTGACCGAGGCCGGGGAACTGACTCCCGAACAACTCGACGCCGTGAACTCCGGCAACGCCGCGACGATCCCTGCGTCGCAGATGGAGTACCTGAATCAGGTCAGCCGGTCACTGGACGGAAAGAGTCCACAGGAGATCCAGCAGATCATGGACAAGCTACCCCCGGACTCTGCGCGTGCCCTGGCGAACTCGCTCCAGATCATGTCGAACGACAAGATCACCGCCACCGTCAAGGGCGACTCGCAGGTGCCGGCAACTGGTGGCCTGAACCTGCTACCCGACAAGATGGTCGAATCGCTGACCCGGGACGATCTCGTGACCCGAGATTTCAAGATGGTCGGGCCCACCGGTTCATCCAGCGTCGAACTGCACGGAGTCGCCGACAACCAGGCGATCGCCGGCATCGTCCAGGCAGGCGATGTGCAATACAAGAGCGGCAGCAGCCTCGATCAGCACCTGCTGGAGGTCGGTCGCCAGTACCTCGACGCCCAGGTCGCGCACGAACAGAACCCCAACCACAAGTTCGAGTACTTCACGGTCGACGGCCGGGGAACCGAGAACACGGCGATCACCGAAGGGATCTTCACCGCCGTCGGCGACGACAAGATCGCCGTCCAGAACGCGGTCACCCAGCCCGACACAGGCCAGAATCTGGTTCGCGACGTCCTCACCCACAACTGGTCCGACAACGGGCAAGCAGCAGCCTCGATGTTCCGGTTCGACGACGCAGAGGCCACCGTCGAGGACCCGAACAACCCCGCGGACATCGAAGCCGCAACGCGCAGCGGGCAGATCATGTCGGCCGTCGCCGAGAACATGAGTACCGACTGGGACACGCTGCGGGGGATACCCGGCAGCGGCGGCCAATCCGTCGGAGAGGTCAACCCGGACCTTCTGCGGACCATGTCCCACAGCATGAGTCCGTACATCAGCGACCTCGCAGGCGCCGGCCGATCAGAGAACCCCGGCTTCGACATCGGTACCTGGGCAGACCCCGCCGACAACAATCACTTCGGTGGCTCGTCGAACGTATTCGCCGTGATCAACACCGACCCCGAGGCCGGAACACACTTCACCCAGTCCTCGATGCAGGAAATCCTTGCCGCCGAGGGCCGGTACGCACACGACCCCGCGGCGCCCCTGGCCGGTGGCGACCTCTCCACCGCAGGCCGAATCCACGGCCTCATGGACAGAGGACTGCTTCTCTCGACCGAGGACAGCTACAGCGACAAGGCCGAGCAGGCGCAGGCCATCTACGACCGCAAAGCGGCGGCGTACGGTGCTCTCACCAGCATCGGGTCCGTCGGCCTGGACCGCCTCCCCGGCGGGGAATTCATCAACACCATGATCGACGCGGGCGGCGACCCCCTGAAGGACGCCATCATCGGCAAGGCGCCGGGGCCGGCGCCCTCCGTCGCTCTGGAAGCTCCGGACTTCTACCGCGACTACTACAACATTCTCCAAGCGACACCGGAACTTCCGCCAGCTGCTCGCGTCGATTTTCCCTGGGCATTCGACGGTTCCGGAGAGCTTCGGAGTTGGGAGGACGTCCAATCCGATCCTGCGACCCGTTCACTCCTGAAAGACGGCTATCAGACGATGTTCAGTCGTCTCGGCAATCCGGCAGACGGCAATGGCGAGCGCATGCGCAACGGGTACGACGACGTGGTCCGCAATGACGGTTGATCGCAGAAACTTCCAGTGGCCGGTGGTGGTCGCGGCTACGACCATCCTTGTCACAGGCTGCACACCCAACGTTGGAGGTGAGGCCGACTCCGTCGAGCAGCCACCCACCATCCATTACACGAACGTGTGGTCCGCCGATACTGGCGTCGATCTGGCACAGCGCGGGCCTGAGTTGGTGCGAAGTGCCTACGAGGCAGCCGACTACACGCGGTTCGTCGGTCAGGCCCACTCTTTTCCTGGATATCCCGAGGCGGTCGGTGGCCCCACTCGACACGGTAACCCCGACAAAGAAGAGTTCTTCACCTGGCTCGAGCCCGATGAGGACGAGCAAATTCCCCTGACCAACTTCCTCCACATCACTGCATACGACGAGACGGGGCCCGGCATCGGGGCAACTGTGTGCAGCTACAACCTGCATACAGACCCGGGACCGAACTTCACTGTGGAAGGGCTCAATGCGGCGTTCCGTGTCGAGCTGGAGCGAACCGCCGACGACCCCGGGCAGCCGGGTGTTCCCGACGCCGACCCTGCCCAGCAGGACCCTCGCGCGCACCGGGTGCCGACGTGGAATGTGTTCGAGGGCTGGAAGATCACCAAGCTCCACTACCTCCGACGGCTGGACGGTGATGTCATTCCTCAGGGGTGCACGGACTGGTGGCAGCAGCAGTTCCCGACGTTCGCAGCGAATGCGTCCGGCAACCTCGTTCCGCCCCCGGGATTCGAGCCCCCGACGATGCCTGTCGCCGTTCAGTATCCGGAGTGGATCGGGCCCGCGAATTCGGAGTAGTCGGCTTCGCCGCCCGTGCGTGCGAAAGGAGTCCCTGGACTCCCGAACCACTCACGGGCGGCGGCGCCGCACGTCGTCGACGTAGAACAGGATGAGGGCGACGGTGAGGAGGGCGGCGGGGATCCAGGCGGCGGATCCACCGAAGTAGCGGGTTGCGTACGCGCCGAGGACGGCACCGCCGGCGAAGCTGCTGATGATCGCGGCGTACACCCGGGTGTGTTGCCGCGATTCGGGGACCTTCTCGATGAATCCGGCGTATGCCGCTTCGGTGAAGCGCATGAGGTTGCCGGTGGTTGCGACGGCGATGTACGACAGCGATCCGATGGTGCGGAACAGGCCGAACTGCATGGCCGCGACGAACGCGATGGGCACGGTGACGAGCGCGTTGGGGACGTCCGGGGGGACGAACGCGACCGCGACGAGGACGACGATCTGCGCGACCATCGCGATCCGGATCGGGTGGTCGAAGACGCTGTGCGCGAGTTCGCCCTTCAGCAGGTGCGCGAATGCGACGCCGACGATGAACGCGAGGATCGGCCACAGGTGTGCGCGTGCGGCGTGGAAGTGCCGCTCGGACAGGTCGATGGCCATGAGGATGACGTTGCCGGTCTGGGCGTTCGCGAAGACGCCGCCGCGGCTGACGTAGGTGTAGGCGTCGAGGAAGCCGCCGGCGGCGGTGAGGAGCAGCGCGAATCGCAGCGTCGTGGATGTCTTCGGCAAGTCCACCTGACCACCCCTACCGTCTCGGGCCTGCCTTGCAGCCTAGAGGTCGGAGGCGAGCGGAATCTCGTTCTCGGCCCGATCGGACATCCATTCGCGCAGTACTTTCGTGGCGATGACGTCGTCCTCGTTGTATTGCAGGAGTCGTTCGCGCTGGGTGAGGTCGGGTTCGCCGTCGTAGCCGACGGCTTCGCGGTACCAGCTCATGGATGCTTCGCCGCCGGCGTCGGCGTCGCGCCACCGGAATCCGGCGACGGGGGCGATCTTCTTGAGGCCCTTGCCGCCGGGGCAGATGAACTGGTCGCTGACGGCCTGGTAGATGTCGACCCATTGTGGGCTGTCGATGAATTCGCGGATCTCGGCTTCGGTGGGGATTCCGGGTGCCCCGGCGAACCGGCGGGCGGAGTCCAGCAACCATTTGTCCTCGGCGGACCGTGAATAGCAGTATGCGGCGAAGGTTCTGCCGCTCAGTGCCGCCGCTTCCCGCTCGGCCATCAGCCACGTCCAGAATTCCGCGAACGACCGCGCCTCGTCCTGCGTCGGCACCGGATCCCAGCTGACGAACGGCCGGTACGCGGACACCCCGTCCACGTTGAGCAGCGTCCCCCACAGGTAGGCGCCGTGTTCCTGGTAGCTCTCCATGTCGACGTCGACCTCGACGTCGGCGCGCGTCACCCGGATCTCGGGGAAGCGGCGCACCAGCGGCGCCCCCGCGAGCCAGGCCTTGGCGGTGACGACGGCGTCCTCGAACGCGCCGTGCGGCCAGTCCTCGAGGGGTTCTCGGTCCCACGCCGCGAGGTCGTCGATGGTGTGGCATCCCGCGTCGCGCAGCATGTCGGCCCGCGAACCGGTGGCCACCAGGCTCACGTCGTGGGTCTGCGTGAGCTGTTCCTCGCATCCGGGCCACCACGGGCACGAACGGCATTCGCCGACCCGGGACGGCACGGTCGCCGATTCGCCGCGGGCGACGGCGAGCCGGTCGGCGAAGCGTTCGTCGTAGTCGTCGAGGATGGTGGTGAGGTCGTGCACGTAGATGACGTCGGAGCCGTAACCGATGGCGCCGGCCACCCGGGCGGGACTCGCCAGCCCGTGCCGCTCGAGCATCCGGTACACCTGCGCGACGCGCATCTGGTCGCGGACCTGGCTGCGGGGCTTCCGCGACGGGTCCTCGCGGGGTTTCCACTCGAACATTCCCGACGTCAGCGCGCCGCGGCCGGGATCGGTGACCTTGTGGTTGACGACGATGACGGGGATGTACCCACCGTGGTCCTCGTCGCGGAGCAGGATCTCGCAGCGCGCCCGCCGGCCGGCGTCGCGGTCGAGTGGGAGCACGGCTCCCCAGATGCGGTCCGCCCCCGCCTCGCAGGCGGCGAGGGTGTCCTCGGCGCGCCGGCGCAGGCTCTGCTCGGTGTCGATCTGCACCCACCGTTCCGGTGCGTGCTCGGTGAGGATCCGGCGGACGTCCTCGCGTTTGGCGGCGGCGGCATCCTGACGCTGGCGGACACCCGGGTCCTCCGGCGCGGCCGCGAGTTGTTCGGGGAACGCCGCGTCGAGGTGCACCCGGTGGCGGCACCGCGTCAGAGCGCTGGCATCGATCACCGTCCCCGGCACCTTTCCGGGAGAGGCGTCGGGTTCTGATTGCTGACCGATATGGGAACACACGATGACGAAGATTATGTGCTCCCCTAGGCTGATCCCGAAGCACCGGATGCAGTTGGTAGCGTGGGCTCCGCTGAAACACCAGGAAAAGGGGTCTTTTCGATGGGGTTGTTGAAGAAACGTAAGTCCCGAGCCACCCGCAAGGCGGAAGCCAAGGCACTCAAGCACAAGGCTGGGGTGGAGGCGAAGCTGAGCGCGAGGAACGAACGGAAACGCGACAAGCAGGCCGCCAAGGCCGGGCGGAAGCTCGAGGCCGCCGAACTGAAGTCGCAGAAGAAGGTCGAGAAGGCTCAGATCGCTGCGTTCAAGGCCCAGGAGAAGGCCGCCGCCCAGAAGGGTTTCACGGTCGCCGCGGTCCGCAAGTACCTCGGTGTCGCTCGACTGCTGACGCCGGTGCTGCTGCCGATCGCCTACCGCGCCGCCACCGTCGTGCGCGGGCAGATCGACGCCCGGCGTGCCGACCGGATGGGCATCGACGTCGACCAGCTCGCCAACTTCACCGGGCACGGCGCCAAGCTGAGCGCCCGCATCGCCGGTGCCGAGAGCTCCACCACGGAGATCCTCGCGCAGAAGCCGGACGACGCGGAGACGCAGAAGTTCGCCGCCGCCATCCGCGAACGCCTCGGCGACCTCAACACCGCCGTCCGCGCGGCCGAGCAGATGCCGCAGGCCCGCCGCAAGGCCGCCCATCACGCCATCTCGTCCGAACTCGACGGAGTCGAAGCCGATCTCCTCGCCCGCCTCGGCGTGCGCTGAACGACCCGATCACCTCGATGTCCCCCGCCCGTCCCGCCGCGACCGCCACCCTTCGGGGGTCGGCGGTCGGTGCGCTCGTCGCCGGTCTCGCGGTCGCGGCGCACGGCATCGGCGGGGGCGGTCTCCCCGAATCCGCGGCTCTGACCCTGCTGCTCGTCACGTGCAGCGGTGTCGGCGCGGTCACCGCACAATTGCCCGCCCGGTTCCAGGGACCGCTCGCGCTCGTGGGGGCCCTCGGCGCCGGCCAGGTGGCCGCGCACTTCGCGCTCACGCTCACCTCGCACGTGCACTCGGCGGTCCCCGCCGTGCCGATGCTCGCCGCGCACGCGGCCGCCACTGTGGTCTGTGCGCTGCTGATCGCGAACGCCGAGCGGCTGTACGGTCCCCTGGTCCACGTCTGGCGGGTGGTTCTGCGCGGTGAACCGCAGCCCGTCTCGGCGACAAGAACGGCGCACGTCCCCGCGCGTCCCACGAATCCCGTGGACGCCCTGCTGCGCGCGAGCATTTCGCGTCGCGGCCCACCGGTCCGGTCTGATTCCCACCTCTTCTCCCTTCAGACCTTTCAAAGGACCTTCGATGAATTCCCTCGTTTCGCGTGCCCTTTTCACGGCCGGTGCGGCCGGTAGCGCCATGCTCCTCGCGGCCGGTGTGGCCGCCGCCCACGTGACCGTCGTCGCCCCCGGCGCCGAGCAGGGCGGCTACTCCGTCCTGACGTTCCGCGTCCCCACCGAGTCCGAGACGGCGTCCACCACCAAGCTGACCGTCACGCTCCCCGACCTGAAGTCGGCCCGCACCACACCGATGCCGGGGTGGACGTCCGTCGTCGAGAAGGACCCGACGTCGCAGGTCGCGAAATCCGTGACGTGGACCGCCGACCCCGGTGTCGGTGTCGCGCCCGGACAGTTCCAGCAGTTCGAGCTGTCCGCCGGACCGCTGCCGGAGCAGGAAGACGTGTCGTTCCCCGCCGCCCAGACGTACAGCGACGGGGAGGTCGTCAACTGGGATCAGGCGGAAGGCCCCGACGGCGCGGAGCCCGACAAGCCGGCTCCCACGCTCACCCTCGCCGCGGCGAGCGGGGAAGACCACAGCCACGACGCCGGCGGCGCCACGACGTCCGAGGAGACCGAGACGACGGCGTCCGGCACCGACGACACCGCCCGCTGGCTCGGCGGCATCGGCCTGATCCTTGGCGCGCTCGGTGCGGCGCTCGGTCTCGGCGCGATGGTCCGGAGCCGTCGGAAATGAGAAGACACACCACCTTCACGTCGGTGAAGGTGATCGCGGTCGGGCTGCTGACGATGCTCGCGAGCATGCTCGGCGCCGGCACCGCTCTCGCCCATTCCGTCGTGATCAGCTCCACCCCCGAGAACGGCGCGGAGATCGCGTCCGGTCCGGAACGGGTCAGCGTCACGTTCAACGAGGCGCTGCAGGAATCATTCGCGTCGCTGACCGTGGTGGGCCCAGACGGCAACCTGTGGAACAAGGGCGACCCCGTCGTCGAAGGACCCACGGTCAGTGCCGAACTCGGCGAGCTGGGACCGACCGGTGTGTACACCATCGCGTTTCGCGTCACCTCCGCCGACGGGCATCCGGTGAGCGGCACCCGCACATTCACCCTCACCCAGGAGGGGTCGGGCACACCCGGCGCCGCCGCCGACAGCTCCGGTGAATCCGGCAGCGGCGGAGTTCCCCTGTGGCCGTTCATCGTTGCCGGGGTGGTCGTGTTCGGCGGCGGACTGTGGTTCGCCCTCCGCAAGCCGCGCGGCGAGAACTGAGCGCGGTGGGTACGGCGCGACAGTCGTGGCTGCTGTTCGCCGTACCCACGTCGCTCGTCGGGGTCGCGTGCGGTTGGGCGTTGGCGCAACCAGAGGGCCCGTCACCGTCGAGCGCTGTCCGGGCGCTGTGCCTGGTGCTCGGGTCGGCGGTCCTCGGGCTGGCCGCCCTGGGCTGGTGGAGTCGCGCGGACAGCCGTCCCCTCGTGCGGGACGAACGACTGTGGCGGTTGTCGACCGCGGTCGCGGGTGCGTGGATGCTCGCCGAGGCTGTGCTGCTGTCGATGACGGCGGCGGAGGCCGACGCCCTGACGTTGTCGCAGTTGTCGGTCGGGCGGTTCGGCGCCTACGTGACCGAGATCAGCGCGGGACGCGTCGACCTCGCCGTTCTCGTGTGCACCGTCGCCGCCACCGTGTGGTCGGCGGTCGCGTTCCGCCGCAGCGACGCCCGGCTCCCCGTCCCGGTGCTGGTCCTCGCGGCGCTCGCTCTGGTGGCCCGGCCGATCACCGGCCACATGTCGCAGCAGGTTCTCGGCTCGGTCCTCGACGTCGTCCACGCGCTGGCCGCCGCCGTGTGGTTCGGGCTCCTCGCGGCCCTCGGCCTGATGCTCCGCTCGCGGGGGGACTGGTCGTCGTGGCTGCCGCGGTACTCCGTCGTCGCGTGGCGGTGCGTGTGGCTGCTGACCGCAACCGGGATCGTCGACGCGGCCGTCCGGCTGGGCGGAGTCACTCCCCTGTTCGACACGGGCTACGGCCGGATCGTGCTCGCCAAGGCGGTGGCGTTGGCGGCGCTGCTCGGGCTCGGCTGGTGGTGGCGGCGAACGTGGGTCGTCCAGGCAGCCGCGCACCGGATCACCGCGGAAGGGTCCCTGCGGCGCGCGATCCTCGAGGTGGTGGTGATGGCCGTTCCGTTCGGCCTCGCCGCCGCGCTGGCCACCACGGCCTGACCCGTGAGTACTTCTTAACGTCGGGCGGTTGATAAGTACTCACGGGTGCAGCAGCAGCTTCCCGCGGCTCCCGCCCTTCTCGCCGGCGCGCTGGGCGTCGGCGGCGTCGGTGAGCGGGAAGGTGCGGGCGGCCGGGAGGGTCAGATTTCCGGCGACGGCGAGGGTGCTGAGCCGACGGAGGGTTTCCGCGTTCCGGTCGCCGGCGTTGCCGGAGGAGAAGGTGATTCCGAGACCGAACGCGGCACCGTCGGACAGCGTGACGATCCGGTCGGTGCCCCCGCGCAGGTCCATCGCGGCGTCGAGCCCGCCGAAGCCGAGGTCGAGGACGGCGTCGACGCCGTTCGGGGCGAGTTCACGCACCCGGTCCGCCATTCCCTCGCCGTACGTCGTGGGGGTCACGCCCAGCTCCCGCAGCGCGTCGTGGTGTTTTTCGCTGGCGGTGCCGATCACGGTGACGCCGGCGTCCAGCGCCAGTTGCGCCGCAATGGTTCCCACCGCACCCGAAGCACCGTTCACCAGCAGCGTCTCCCCGGACTTCAGCCTCAGGAACCGCAGCCCGCGATCCGCGGCCTCGCCGGCCACGGGGATGGTGGCCGCGTCCGTCCAGCTCAGCCCTTTCGGTTTCGGCACGACGATCGAGGCGAGCGCGTATTCGGCGTAGCCACCGGTGTCGGACCAGCCGAACACCTCGTCGCCCACCAGCACACCGGTCGCGTCCGGCCCGACCGCGTCGACGACGCCGGCGACCTCGCTGCCGGGGATCTTCGGGAACTGCACGGACATCACCTCGGCCATCGACCCCGACCGCAGCTTCCAGTCGATCGGGTTCACGCCGGCGGCCCGGATGTCGAGGCGCACCTGGTTGCCGGTGGGCTCGGGCACCGGCACGTCGTGGATCTCGAGCACCTCGGGACCGCCGTAGGACGAGTAGGAGACTGCCTTCATAGTCTGGTTCGAATTCGTCATGCCCTCAATCTCGTCCTCGGCGGTCCGTCACGCCAGGAGTTCGGCCGGTTGATCCTCACAGGGCGGCGGCGGCTTTCTTCAGGTCGGCGACGAGGGCGTCGAAGGCGTCGTCCCGTTTGTCCGACGGTCCGCGGAGCACGGCGGACGGGTGGATGGTGGCGAAGACGTCCGGGTGTGCGTCGACTTCCACTTCGCCGTCGAGGTGCAGCAACTCCCCGCGGTGTTCGGTGAGGCGGAACGACGGTCCGAGCAGCGCCTGCGCGGCGGTGGCGCCGAGGCACACGAGGACGTCGGGTTGCACGGCCGCCAGTTCGGCTATCAGCCACGGTCTGCACGCGACGATCTCGGTGCGGTTGGGCTTCTTGTGGATTCGGCGTTTGCCGCGTTCGGCGGGGACGAATTTGAAGTGCTTGACCGCATTGGTGACGTAGGTGAGGTCGCGGTCGATGTCCGCCGCGTCGAGTGCCTTGTTCAGGAGTTTCCCCGCCGGACCTACGAACGGTTCGCCGGCGCGGTCTTCCTGATCGCCGGGCTGTTCGCCGACGAGCATCATCCGCGCGGATCGTGTACCCGCGCCGAAGACGGTCTGCCCGGCGTCGCGGTACAGGTCGCAGCCGCGGCACCCCTGCGCCGCTTGGGACAGCGTGTCGAGGTCGACGGCGTCCGGAACGAACGGTGCGGCCGAGGGTTTGGAGGCTCGGGACATGGGGGCCGAGTACCCGTCGGGCGAGGCTTCATTCCCACAACCCTGTCAATTAGTTTAGCGCTAAGATATAATGGCCGGAGAAGCCCACCGAGAAAGCGAGCCTCCATGTCCCTCACCGAAGTCACCGCCCACCACCCCTACAGCCCGGCCGTGGTCGCGGGCGGACTGGCCTTCGTCTCCGGCGCACTGTCCGTCGACGCCGAGGGCACCGCCGTCCCCGGCCGCACCGAGGCGCTCGACGCCGCCGTCGACCGCATGGTCGATCGCCTCGCCACCGTCGGCGGGCAGTTGCAGGACGTCGTCAAGCTCACCTACTACGTCACCGACCTGTCGCTGCGCGAGGAGGCGAACCGCCAGTTCGAGCGCATCTTCGACGAGCCGCGTCCCGCGCGCACGTTCCTCGAGGTGAGCAGCCTCCCCTACGGCGCCATCGCCGAGATCGACGCAGTCGCGGCGGTCGCGGGCGACTGACGGCACCGACGCCCAGCCGCGCCGCGGGTCCCCGTTCCGAGCAATCGGCGGGGACCCGCGGCGCGTCGCCGTCACCTATGCTCGTTTCGATATCTTGGTACTAAACAGATGAGACCCTCGAGAATTCAGGAGGTGCGCCCGGTGACGCAACGCCCCGTTCCAGATCGCGATGCCGTCGACGACATCGTCGACCAGTGGGCCCACCAGTGGCCCGAACTGGATGTGAGTCCGCTGAAAGTGCTGGGCCGCCTACACCGTTCGTATCTGCGCTACCAGTCGTCCCTCGCCGCGGTGTTCGAGGAGCACGGCATCAACATGGCGTCGTTCGACGTCATGGCCGCCCTCCGACGTTCGGGTCCGCCGTACCGGATGACGTCCGGACAGTTGGCGGAGTCCGCGCTCGTCACGACCGGTGGCGTGACGCTGCGCGTCGACCGGCTCGAGAAGGCGGGACTCGTGCAGCGGGAGCGCGACGCCGAGGACCGTCGCATCGTCCATGCGCAACTCACCGACGAGGGCCTGCGGGTGATCAACAAGGTCGCGGAGGCCCACTTCGCCAACGAGTCCCAGATCCTCAGCGGGATGTCGAAGGACGATCAGGCGTCACTGGCGGAATTGCTCCGCAAGCTCGAGCACTCGATCGTCGAGAACCAGGACCCCACCGCCTGAGCCGGTAACTCAGCTGGCCGCGCGGGACGTCAGATCGGCGACCTCACCGAATCCGATGAATCGTTCGGAAGCCGCTGTCATCTCCACGATGAACCGCCGCTGCTCGTCCGGCGACGCATCGATCAGGCGCGCCGCACCCGTCCACTGCGCCTCGGACAGCTTCCGGGCGAGTTGGGCGGGTTCGGCGCACGGCGTCGCGATGCCGGCCTGGTTGAGTCGTTCGATGAACCGGATGTACCGGCCGAGGATCCGGTTGTGCGCCGCCTCGAGTTGTTCACCGATCACGGGGTCGACGGCCGCGCGGTCCTCGATCATCGTGAACAATCGGCCGCTGCTGTAGACGGTCTCGATGAACGCGGCGGTGGCGGCGCGCAGGATACTGCGCGGGTCCGCGTCCGGCGGGACCGGAATCCGCTGGGCCTCGACGAACGTGTCGAACACCTCCGCGGCGACGGCACGGAAGGCGTCGTCGCGGGACGCGAACCGGGCGCGGAATTCGGCCTCGGACACTCCGGCGGCAGCGGCGATGACCGCCTCGGTGGTGCGCTCGTATCCCAGTTCGGCGAAGCACCGCCCCGCCGCTTCGACCAGCGCGGGCCGACCCCGATCGTCACCGTTCGTAAGCACCGCTCGCGCCTCCTCGCACCCGGCCGGCGCCCGACGTGTCGGCCGTCACACATTCTTAGTTGACATTTCACTCGAGTCAACCCGCGCGACCTTACGCCTCCTGGAGCGCCTTCGCCTGGGCCTCGGCCTGCGCCCGGTAGAGCCTGCGGAGCCGGATGACGCCGAGGTCGTGCTGGTACAGGTTCTCCGCCTGGTCCGCGTCGAATGCCATCGCCTCGAGCATGGTGCGGTCCTGCTCGAGCACCACCCAGTGCCGTTCCTCGAGCTTGGTGCGGTACAGGAACCGCCAGACGTCGCGCTCCCAGCCCTCGACGCGGCGGTAGCGCCAGAAGAACACGGCGGTGGTCTCGGCGTCGATCGGCGTTCCCATGCCGACGATGCCGAACGATCCGCCCGGGCCCGCGGTCGGCGGGTACGGGATCTCGAGATCCACCCAGTCGATGCCGGTCCGGCAGAATTCGACCCAGTCGAAGTTCACGCCCCGCTGGTCGGTCTTCTCGAAGAAGAACCCGCGGTCGGTCTCGCGGATCCGGAACTTCGCGGACGTCTCCCCGCCGAACATCGAATGCGATTCCCGGTGCAGGAACGCCCCGTGCATCGGGTCGAGCAGGTTCTCCAGCGTGAACCGCCACGGCGCCTTCCACTCCGCGTAGCAGAGGAAGTGTGAGATGCCGTCGTCGGTGAGGCGCTCGGGCAGTTCGAGGGGTGCGGGTTCGGCGTCGGGGTCGGTACCGAACCAGGCGAGCACGGCGCCGGCCACTTCCCGCACGGGGAGGCTGGTCACCAGCCGCTTGCCTTCGAGGTTGCACCCGGGCATTCCGGGGACGGAGACGACGGTGCCGTCGCCGTCGACCTGCACACCGTGGTACTGGCAGGCGACGCGGTCGCCGAGGTGCTGCCCCTGGGACAGCGGGGCGCCGCGGTGCGGGCAGCGGTCGGCGAGCATGCGGAGGGTGCCGTCGGACTGACGGAACAGCAGCCAGTCCTCGCCGAGGCGGCGGATCTTCTTCATGTCGCCGCGCGCGACGAAGTCGGACGGGCACACTGCGTGCCACTGGTCGCGCATCCCGGTCGCGAAGATCTCGTCGCCGGTCAGCGCCGCCTTGTGCAGTCGGTTCACCATGGTCAGGCCCCCATCCGTCGGATTTCGTCCGTGAAAGTGTCGGTGGTCCAGGCGTCGCCGCCGGGACTGTGGATGCCGAGGGCGTTCAGCCCCTTCACCAGGCCTTCGAGGTGGTGCACCCCGGTGCCGAAGACCTCTTCGATCGCACCGGCCAATTTCCGTTCGTACGGGGTGGGCGCCGTGCCAGACTGGCGTGGTTGCAGATACAGGCTCATGGTTCTTCCCTTCTAGAGATCCAGCACGAGCTCGTCGGAGCGGGCGCGGGAAACGCAGATCATGATGGTGGTGCCGGACTCCTGCTCGGAGCTGGAGAGCAGGGAGTCGCGGTGGTCGGGGGTGCCGGCGAGGACGCGGGTTTCGCAGGTTCCGCAGATGCCTTCGCGGCAGGAGTTGGGGACGTCGACGCCGGATTCCTCGAGGGTTTCGAGGATGGTCCGGTCGGGCGCGACGGTGGCGGAGATGCCGGATCGTTCGCAGATCACGCGGACGGGACGGTCGCCGGCGAGGGTGTCGGCGGGGATCTCCTTGGCCTTGAACCGTTCGAGCCGGATCGCGCCGTCCGGCCAGGAGCCGGCGAATCCCTCGACCGCGCCGAGCAGACCCTCGGGACCGCAGGCGTAGACGAGGGTCTCCTCGCGGGCGGCGCCGAGGATGCCGCCGAGGTCGAGGATGCCGTCGGCCTCCTCGGTGACGACGTGGACGCGGTCGCCGTACGGGGACAGCTCGTCGAGGAACGCCATCGACGTGCGGGCTCGGCCGCCGTAGTGCAGTTCCCATTCGGCGCCCATGCGTTCGGCCTCGCCGATCATCGCGAGGATCGGCGTGATGCCGATGCCGCCCGCGATGAACACGTAGCGCGGGGACGGCAGGAGTTCGAAGTTGTTGCGGGGCGCGCTCACCGACAGGCTGTCGCCGGGCCGCAGCGTCTCGTGGACGTGCCGGGAACCGCCGCGGCCGCTCACCTCGTGGAGGATCGCGACGCGGTACCCGGTCTTGTCGTCAGGGTCTCCGCATAGGGAGTACTGACGGACGGTCCCGCGGTTCAGGTGCAGGTCCAGGTGGGCGCCGGGCGTCCACCGGTCGACCGCGCCGCCGTCCTGCCGTTCGAGACGGAGCGAGACGACGCCCGAGGACTCGACCCGCATCTGACGCACCATCATGGGGACGGTGTCTGCGTCTGTTGTCATCGCTCACTCCCAAGCTCGACCCGAAGGCATAGTTCCTTAGTGCTCAATAATTTAGCACTAAGATGTATTCTGCGCCACAGTCGAGGGGAAATTCGCGGGGCAATTATTCGGCTTCGCAGTACCGCGCGGTCTCGGCCGCCATCCGCTCCTCGTACGCCTGCGCGAGGTCACGCAGACTCCGCGCACAGTCGCCGGTGAACACCGGCGCGTGCATCGGCGCCAGCAGCAGCGGTTCCAGATCGGCGAGCGCCCGGATCGTGGGCCCGAGCGCCGGCGTGAGGCACGTCGCGCTTCCCATGTCCTCGGCCGCGATGGCCGGTCCGACGATCTCTTCCTCGGTGATCGCAGGGTGATGGCCGAACGCGGTGAACAGGTCGCCGCTGAACAGCGTCTGCGTCGTCTCCTCGAACATCAGCCCGGCGTCCCACCCGTGCGGAACGTGCGGGGTGTCGAGGTGACGGACCCGTCTGGCGCCGGTCTCCAGCACGTCGCCGTACTGCAGGGGACGCGGCGCGCGATCGGCCAGGTCGTTGACCTGCACGAAGCACCCCATCGCCCCGTGCGCGACCTCGGCGTTCGGCGCGGCCGCCAGCCACGAGTTCATCGCGCCGCACTCGTCGGCCTCGACGTGCCCGAACGTGATCCACCGCAGCCGGTCGAGGGGAATCAGCCGGCCGACCGCCTCGGACACGGCCGGGAACAGCGCGCGTTGACCGGTGTGGAACAGCAGCGGTTCCTCACCGTCGACGACGAACTGGTTCATGATCAGGTTCGGCTCGTCCAGATACGTGGACAGCCGGTAGATGTCGGGAGCGATCTCGGTAATCGTGGTGTCCATCCCTGGCTCCGATCACGTCGCGGTCTCGTGACGTCAAGCTTTCTCGGGACGGCAGCACCGCGCAAGATGCAGCCGGGCCGCTACCGCCGCTGCCCGACGCCGATCCGGACCAGATCGTGCCCGACGGTCACGGCACCGGCGAACGTGGACTTCACGCCACGCTCCCACTGGTCGTCGGTGACCTGCCGGGGGTCGCCCGGCCCGATGTGGGAGAGCCACCACCTGGCGGACGTCCGCATCGGTGGCGACGCGTCCGACGTCCTGCGCGGTGGTGTGCGCCTGAATCATGTGCTCGACCAGCGCCGGACCCGAAGTCGCGGCGTAGAAGTCGACGTCGATCACCTCGTGGACGAGGATGTCGGATCCCTGCGCGAGCCGAACCAGGGTCGGCGACTTCGCGGTGTCGCCGGAGAACGTGACGGCACCGTCCTCGGTGTCGAACCGGTAGGCCAGCGACGGGTAGACGGGACCGTGCGGGACCAGCGTCGCGGTGACCCGCACCCGGTCGTCCTCGAACACCGGGAACGGTTCCATCTCCGGCGCGGTGTTCTCGGCGGACGCGCCCGACGAATCCGGTGGCAGCACGTCGTGCAGCGACAACATGCGGTTGTAGTCGGTGCCGGCGCCCTTCTCCGCGTTGCGGATGTTGATGTCGTACGCGTAGGCGTCGAGGACGCCGGTGAAGAGCTGGCTCAGCCCGGGCGCGGGTGTGAGCGGATTCCGGACCGGAATGGTCTTGCCCGCACGCGGCGTCGGCAGGGCTCCCGCCGAACCGGGTCCGTAGACGGGCACGACACCCCGGGCCCTGTACGACGGCGTGCCACCGACCAGCCAGAACACGTTGACCAGGTCGGCGATGTGATCGCTGTGCATGTGGGTGACGAAGACGCCGCCGAGCGAATCGGCGGAGATGCCGGCCTGGATCAGCTTGCGGCTCGACCACGGACCCGCGTCGACGAGATACGGCCGGTCTCCGACGACCAGCACGCTGGACGCGCCGCTGCGTCCCGGCACGGCGATGGGTCCGGCCGCGGTTCCGAGCAGAGTCAGCGTCGTCGTGTAGCCGTCGACGTCACCGGACAGCTCGTAGGCGTCCGGCGGCGTCGCACCGCTCGGCTGCGCATCGGAGGTGTGCGACGCGCAACTGGTCGCGGCGACGGCGGTGGCGGAACCCAGCAGGGTCAACGCCCGGCGCCTCGACAGCGTGTGTCGGCCAACCGGTTCCACCTACGCGTCCGCTCGGGCCGCGGCCAACTCCAACGGCACCTGCCAGGCGTCGTATTCGTACACCCAGTCGCCGTTGCCGGCCACCTTCAGCCATTCGTTGGACCGTGAGCCGCGCTGGATGCGGGAGGTCCGCTCCAGCCGGGTCTCCTGGTAGGTCTGCAGCGCAACCGCGGGGTCGTCGAACAGGCTCAGGCAGCGGGCGAGGACGACGGCGTCTTCGATGGCCATGCCCGCGCCCTGCGCCATGAACGGCATCATCGGGTGCGCGGCGTCGCCGAGGAGCACCGACCGGCCGTCGGTCCACGACGCCAGCGGGTCCCGCACGTAGAGAGCCGATTTCAGGACGTCGTCGCACGCGTCGAGAAGCGCCCGCGCCTCTGGGTGGAAGTCGCGGTACAGCTCGCGCAGTTCGGCGACGGAACCGGGAGTGGTCCACGATTCCTCGGTCCACTCCTCCTGGCCGCAGGTGGCGAAGACGAAGATGTCCTTGCCCTGGTTGAGGGGGAACGTGACGATCTGCGTCGAACTGTCGGGCCCCCACCACTTGGTGAAGCAGTCGAGGTTCGCCACCGTCCCCACGCGATCGGCCGGCACGACGGCCCGGAACGCGACGACGCCGGTGAACGTCGGCTGATCCGGCCCGAGGAGCGCCGTCCGGACCGCGGAGTGGATGCCGTCGGCACCGACGATCACGTCGGCCGAAGCCGTACTGCCGTCGGTGAACTCGATGCGCCCGTCCGCGACGCCGGCGACCCGGCGGCCCATTTCGACGGTCCCCGACGGCAGCCGGTTCTCGAGCGCGGTCATGAGATCGCCGCGGTGCATGGTCAACTGCGGTGCGCCGTACTGCTGTTCCGCGCTGTCGCCCATCGGCAGCCGGGACGTCTCGGCGCCCGTGTCCCACGTGCGGCTGATCCGGAACTGCGGCCGGGCGGCGGAGTCGCGGATCGCCGGCCCGACACCGAGCCCGTCGAGCGCCCGGACCGCGTTGGGTGTGAGGTTGATGTCGGCGCCGACGCGAGCGAACTGCCGCGTCTGCTCGTAGACCGTGACGTCGAGGCCGAACTTCCGGAGGGCGATCGCCGTGGCGAGCCCGCCGATTCCGCCGCCGCACACCGCAACTGTGGTCATTTCGGGTCCTTTCCGGGGACGGTGACGGGCGGCGTGAACGGGGCGGGCATCTCGCCGTACGCGGCGAGGTCGACCTCGACGATCACGGGGGCCTGCCGGGACACGGCGTCGGCGAGCACGCTGTGCGCCTCGGCCGCACCGCCGATCCGCAGGTAGGGCACGCCGATCGACTGTGCCAGCAACGGGAAGTCGGGGGTGACGAGGTCGACTGCGTACGTGTCTTCGCCGCCGCCCTGCTGCATGTTGCGAAGCACGCCGTAGCCGCCGTCGTTGAACACGAGCAGTACCAGCCACGGCTTCTCCTGCGCCATGGTGAGGATCTCGCCGAAATGGACGGCCAGGCCGCCGTCGCCGACGAGCGCCAGGGTGGGGCGGGTCTCGTCGGCCAGTGCGGAACCGATGGCCATGCCCAGGCCCTGCCCGATGCCGCCGCCGCGGGGGAAGACGTTGGACCTGGGGTCGAACATCGGCAGCAGCCGGTTGCCCCAGGAACTGGACGCGATGGTGACGTCGCGGGCGATCACGGAGTCCTGCGGGAACGCGGCGCGGACGGCGTCGCACAGCACGGCGTGGTCGCCGAGCCCGGCGCGCTGCCGGGTGCGGACCAGTTCCCGTGTCGCTCGGCCGCGTTCGGTCCACGACGCGTCGACCGGGGCCAGTTCGGACAGTGATCGCAGGAACGTCGCGACGTCGGCGGTCACGCCGGCCTGCGCCGGGTAGACGCGTCCGACCGCGGCCGCGTCGAGGTCGATCTGCACGTGCACGGCGGGGACGGGCATGGCGTAGTCGCCGGTCTCGTTGGACCGGAAGTGCGTGCCCAGCGACAGCAGCAGGTCGGCGTCGGCGAGGAGTTCGCGCCCGGCCGGGGTGTTGCCGTAGTTGCCGATGCACAGCGGGTGGTCCTCCGGCACGGCGCCGCGCCCGGAGTTGCTGGTGAGCAACGGGACTCCCCACTGCTCCACCAGTGCGGTCAGCTCCGCGCCTGCGTGTGCGACACCGCCGCCCGCCCAGATCACCGGGCGTTCCGCGGACCGCAGCAACGCGAACGCGACGGCCAACTCGTCGGCATCCGGGATGCGCGGCGACTCCGTCACCGGCTCGACCACGTCGATGACGTGGTCCGCGTACTGGAGGTCGATGGGCCATTCGATGCTCGACGGTCCGCCGGGCGCGGCGAGTGCAGCGGCGACGCCTTCCCGCAGCACCTTTCCGGCACTGTCGGTGTCGAGGATGGTGGCGGCGTGCTTCGATGTCGCCGTCAGCATCCCCAGCTGATCCTTCGTCTCGTGGATGAACCCGCGACCCGATCCCAGGTAGCGGCTCTCGACGTTGCCCGTCACGTGCAGCACCGACGTTCCGGCGCTGAGCGATTCGATCAGCGACCCGGCCGCGTTGCCGGCACCCGTCCCGGTGCTCGTGAGAGCGCAGCCCAGTCCCCCGGTGGCCCGGGCGTATCCGTCGGCGGCGCTGACGGCGGTGGCCTCGTGCCGGACCGGCACGAACCGCAGGTGCTTGGCGACCGCCTGCACCAGGGGCTGGTTGTGCACGCTCACGATGCCGAAGACGGTGTCGACACCGGCCTCACGCAGCACCTGGACGAGCAGGTCGCCCCCGTTTCCTACCGACATGGTGTTCCTCTCAGACATAGCGCGCGACGCCTCCGCAGACGTCGAGGCTGGTGCCCGTCACGTACGACGAGCGGGGGGACAGCAGGGTCACGATCATGGCGGCCACCTCGTCGGCGCGGCCGAACCGGCCGAGGCCGATGCCGCGGTCCTGGGCGATCTCCGCCTCCCATTCGGCGAAGGTGGCGTCGGTGCCGGATTCCTCGTAGCGACGTCGCCACTGACCGGTGTCGACGAGTCCGAGCGACACCGAGTTGACGCGGATGCCGTCGGCCGCGAGTTCCAGCGACAGCGACTTGCTGAGGTTCAGCAGACCGGCCCGGGCGGCGCTGGTGGTGACCAGCCGCGGCTCGGGCTGGCGCGCGAGCACCGCCGAGATGTTGACGATGGACGCGGCATCGGACTTGCGCAGCGCCGGCAGCGCCGCGTCGACGGTGTTGAGGACGCTGGAGAACTTGAGGTCGAGTTCGTCGCGCCAGTCGTCGAGCGTCGCCTCACCGCGCGGGACCATGCGGGACTTGCCTGCGTTGTTGACCAGACCGTCGAGGCCGCCGAACCGGGCGACACCCGCCTCGACCAGCGCGGCGACCGCCGCCGGGTCCCGGACGTCGCAGGACGCGGTCAGGACGCGGTCGCTGCCGGGCAGCGGCGCGAGCACGGAGTCGAGCCGGTCGCGGTCGCGCGCGCAGGTGACGACGTTGGCACCCTCCTCGAGCAGCAGTGCGACGGTGGCGAGCCCGACTCCCGAGCTTCCGCCGGTCACCAGGTGGGTGCGGTCTTTCAGTTGCAGGTCCACGACGTGGTCCCCTTCTCTAGTGCAGGACGAATCCGCCGTTGACGACGAGTTGCTGGCCGGTGATGTACGACGCCTCCGGTCCCATCAGGAACGCGACGGCGCCGACGAGATCCGACGGCTGCTGCGGCCGTTCGAGCGCGCGGTTGAGTCTGTACAGCTCGTGCCGGTGCTCCGGAACCTTCTGCGCCGATTCGCTTTCGGTCAGACCGGGCGACACGGTGTTGACGGTGATGCCGTGCGGGCCGAGGTCGCGTGACATGGCACGGGTCAGTGCGGCCACCCCGCCCTTGGATGCGATGTAGTGGGCGAGCCGCGGCGAACCGTACAGGGCGGCGTCGGAGCCGATGGTGACGACTCGTCCGCCTCCGTTCCCGATGATGGAGGGAACGATCGCCCTGCTCACGAGGAACGTGCCGCGCAGGTTCACGCCCAGCACACGATCCCACTCGTCGATGTCGAGTTCGTGAATCGGTTTGCCGCCCACGCCGTCCGCGAGGGCCGCGTTGTTGACGAGGCCGTACAGCGGGCCACCGGAGGTGACGGTGGCCGCCATCGCGTCGACGGACTCCGCGTCACGGAGATCGACCCGCACGAACTGGGCCTTGACGCCGTCCGCGCGCAGGCTTTCCGCCGCGGCCTCGCCCCAGTCCTCGCGGATGTCGGCGAGCCACAGGGTGGCGCCGTCCTCGCCGAGCCGGCGGGCCAGGGCGAGGCCGAGACCCCGCCCCGCCCCGGTGACGAGGATGCTGCGTCCGTCGAGACTCACGATCAGTCCCGGGTCACGCCGTGCATGGCCGACGTCTCGGGGTACGTCGGGATCTGCGGCTTCTGGGCGCCGATGATGACGCAGAACAGGGCGTCCTTGTCGCCGTTGTTCTTCAGGCTGCGGGGCACGCCGGCCGGGACGACGATCATGTCGCGGTAGCCGAGGGTGCGCTTCTCGACCTGGCCGTCGCGGTGGACGCCGACCTCCACCTCACCCTCGAGCACGAAGAAGGCCTCTTCCGCGTCGTGGTGGGTGTGCTCCGGGCCCTCGGCGCCGGGGGGAAGCAGCATGTTGGAGAACGTGAATCCCTGCGACGCGATGGTGCGGTTGTCGTTCTCGTGGTTGCCGGTCGCGCCGGAGCCGACGTAGCGGATCTGCGCGCGCTTGAACTGGTCGCCTGCCTTGGCCTGGAAGCCCAGGGTGTCCCAGTCCTCGTGGCGGGAGCCGCGGGTGAGGATCAGCGAGTCGGTGAATTCCTTCAGGTCGGCGGTGCCGTATTCGAGTGTCATGTTGTGCTCCTTCTCTAGACGTGGTTGCGCAGGCGTTCGGTGATGTGGATGAAGGATTCGACCCAGGCGTCGAACGCGTCCGGTCGCTCCTGGTTGGCGAGGTGTCCGGCACCGCGGATGGTGACGAACACGGCGCCCGGAATTCCGCCCGCGAGAACCTGACTCGCGGGAATCCCGGTCACCCGGTCCTCGTCGCCGCCGAGGACGAGGGTGGGGATGTCGATCTTCGGCAGATCGGCGGTGTGGTCGGTGGCGGCCATCGATTCGGCGGCGTACCCGTAGCCGGGCAGCCGGATCGACGACGCCATGATGGCCGTTGCTTTCGCCGTCAGTTCGTCGCCGGCGGTTCCGGACAACAGTCGCGGGGCCCGTTCGGCGGCAAAGGCTTCCGCACCCTCCCGTTCGAGGGTCGCGGCCCGGGCGCGCATCCGGTCGGCGGCCTCGCCGTCCGCGCCCGAGCCGACGGTGGAACTGCCGAGCAGCAGACTCCGCACGAAGCCGGGGTGACGCAACGCCAGCCGGGTGGCGATCACGCCGCCCCACGACATTCCGAGAACGTGCGCCCCCGCGTCGCCGCACCGGTCGCGGATCACGTCGGCGGCGGCGTCGGCGTAGTCGTCGAGGTCGAACGGACGCCCGGGATCCTCGCTGCGACCGTAGCCGGGAGCGTCCCAGGCCAGCAGTCGCAGCGATCCCGCGAGTTCGTCGAACTGCGGCGCGAAACTGTCTGCGCTGCCGCCGATCCCGTGCAGCATCAGCAGCGCGGGACCGGACCCGGATTCGACGACGTGCGTCACGACGCCCGCCCGAGGTCGAACCGCTCGAACGCCCCGGGGTCGGGGATGCCGGCCATGTGGTCGCGAACCTGCTTGGACGGCGGGCCCGCGGTGCCCCACAGGTCGGAGAGTTCCGGAACCCGGCGCCACACCTTGCACAGCCACCGGTCCTCGTCGACCTGCGCGATGCCGGACGTGTACTCGCACACCAGCCCCGCCGGATCGGCGAAGTAGGAGAACGTGTTGTCGCCCGGACCGTGCTTGCCCGGACCCCACAGCGGCACGGTGCCGTGGTGCCGCAACCGGCCGATGCCGCGCATGAAGTGGTCCACGGTGGGCATCTCGTAGGCGACGTGGTTCACCGACGTCCACTCGGCCTGGTTGAACGCGATGCTGTGATGGTCGGTGTTGCACCGCAGGAACGCCATCTGGTGCTCGGACCAGTCGGAGACCCGCATGCCCAGGATGTCGCAGTAGAACTTCACCGCGGCATCGATGTCGACGGTGTTGAGGACGACGTGCGTGACACCAACCGGGACGGCGTCGTCGCGGCCGAGTTTCGGGACCGCGAGTGCGTCGGCGAGCAGTTCGACGACGCGCCCCTCGGGGTCGACCAGGCTCACGCCGTAGCCGCCACCGAGGTCGTCGACCGGCCCCGGGCCGCTGACGATCGGGACGCCGCGCAGTTCGAGCCTGCGGGCGGCTTCGTCGACCTCGGCCGGCGTGGCGACGGCGAACGTGATGCGGCCGAGGCCGTTTCGCTCGGCCTGGGTGAGCTGCAGCGCGTGGTGGTGCTCACCGGTTCCCCGCAGCCAAGCACCGTTCGCGCCCTGTTCGACCACGCGCAGTCCCCACACCTCCGAGTAGAAATCGGTGGATTCGAGGCTGGCCTGTGTGCGCAGTTCGACGGAGCGCAGGCACCGCAGCCGGGCTATGGGTTGGTTCATCGCAAGCCTCCAGTTGCTTAGGTCTCAATATCTTAGCGCTAAAGTAATAGGTCGTACAGAGGTGGCGGGAATTTCTTTCCGGACGACCTATAGCTTCAGTTTGCCGACGAGCGGGTCGCTCAATCAGCCCAGGGGTTGGGTTCCTCGTCGAGGCCCCAGTAGATGCTCTTCTGCCGGGAGTAGGCGGCGATGCCGCTGCGCCCCTTCTCCACCCCGAGTCCGCTCTCCTTGACGCCGCCGAACGGCGTGGAGATGCTGAACTGCTTGTACGTGTTGATCCACACGGTGCCGGCCTGGAGTCGACGCGCGAGTTTCCAGGCGCGGCGGTAGTCGCCGGTCCAGATTCCCGCCGCCAGCCCGAACACCGAATCATTGGCCTGTGCAACGAGATCCGCTTCGCCGTCGAACGGCAGGACCACCAGGACGGGTCCGAAGATCTCCTCCTGGCACGTGCGTGAACTGTTGGGCAGCCCGTCGATGATCGTCGGCAGGTAGTAGGCGCCGTCGCGCAGTCGCTCGTCGTCGGGGATCGCCCCGCCGCACAGCACTCGTCCGCCTTCTTCGCGCGCGAGGTCCACGTAGGCGGCGACGCTGTCGCGGTGCTTGCGGTGGACCATCGGCCCGACCTGGGTGTCGGGGTCGCGGCCGGGCCCGAGGCGGAGCCGGGTTGTCTTGGCCACCAGTTTCTCGACGAACCGGTCGTAGATGCGGCGGTCGACGAACAGGCGGGATCCGGCGATGCAACTCTGTCCGGTGGACGAGAAGATCCCGTACATCACGCCGTTCACGGCGGCGTCGAGGTCGGCGTCCTCGAGGACGATCGTCGGCGACTTTCCGCCGAGTTCCAGCGACACGGGCATCAGCTTGTCGGCTGCCGCGTGGGCGATGGAGCGTCCGGTGTTGGTGCCGCCGGTGAACGTCACCTTCCCGACGCCGGGGTGGGTGACGATGGCGTCGCCGACCACCGAGCCCTTGCCGGGCAGCACCGACAGCAGGCCCTTCGGCAATCCCGACTCGTCGATCAGCCGCGCCAGTTCGAGTGACACCAGCGGCGTCCACTCGGCGGGCTTGAGGACGACGGCGTTGCCGGCCGCGAGGGCGGGGGCGATCTTCTGCGCGTCGCTGGCCACCGGCGAGTTCCACGGTGCGATGGCGCCGACCACGCCGATGGGTTCGAGAACGCTCATGGTCAGGAAGTTGCCGCGGGGGGCGGTGAGGTCGTCGTCCGCGGTTTCGAGGACGGCGGCGAAGTAGCGGAACGTGCCCGCGGCGCTGCCGACGAGTGCCGTGGTCTCGGCGACCGTCTTGCCGGTGTTGTAGCTCTGCAGCAGCGCGAGCCGGGACGTGTTCGCCTCGATGGCGTCGGCGATGCGGTGCAAATACTTCGCCCGCTGGTGTGGGAGCAGCGCGCGCCACGCCGCGTCGTCGGCGGCGGCGCGGCCCTTCCGGACCGCCTCGTCGGCGTCGTCGGCGGTGGCCTGGTGGATCACCTGGAGGGTGTCGCCGTTCGACGGGTCGGTGACGGCGAAGGCGGGGCCGCTCGCCTGCCGCCACTCTCCGGCGACGAGGATCCGGTCGGCGACCGGGACGAACGGCAGTGTCTGTGGTGCGGTGTCGAGAACGGTCACTGGGAGATCTCCTCGAGGGTCTTCTCGCGGGTTTCGACGGCGAAGAAGCCGACGACGAGGGCACCGATCAGGGCGACCGCGGAGAACATTCCGAAGACGACAGTGAGAGTGCCGCCGCCGTCGAGGATGGCTCCGACGGCGAGGGGTCCGACGATGATGCCGAGGCGCCCGCTGGCTCCGCCGATGGCGCAGCCGATGGCCCGCATCCGGGTCGGGTACAGCTCCGCGGTGTAGACGTAGAGCGCCATGTTGACGGCGAAGACGAACAGGGCCGATCCGGCCGACCAGAACAGGACCTTCGTCGCGGTGTCGGCGCCGGTGGCGGCGAGCAGGAACAGCAGCGACGAGCACAGGACCATCGACGCGGTGATGCAGATGCGGCGTCCGAGGTTGTCGATGAGGAACGCGACGAGGACGCAGCCGATCAGACCGGCGACGCTGGTGACGATGCTGTAGTGCAGCGCGGTGCCGACGCTGACATTGAAGGCGGAGTGGTAGAGCGTCGGCAGCCAGGACGCGATGCCGTAGTTGACGAAGTAGGCGCAGCCCCAGATCGCGGCGAGCATCAGCGTGCGGCGCAGGTAGACGCCCTGGAACGCTTCGCGGAACCGCCCGTGGCGATCGTCGACGGCGACGGCGGGCAACGGCTGCGGAGCCGGGAGCGTCTTGCCGTACTTCTGGGTGATCTCGTTCTCGATGCGCGTCATGGCGTCGTGGGCGTCTTCGTGGCGTCCGCGGGAGGCGAGCCAGCGCGGCGACTCCGGCAGCTTCCACAGCATGGGCAGCAGGATCACGGGCAGGGCGCCGAGCGCGAACAGGATCTTGTAGCCGAAGTTCGGGACCACCCACGCCGACACGATCGCCGACATGACGAGCCCGATCGGGAAGATCACCTCGTAGAGCAGCACGAATCGTCCGCGCTTGTGGGCTTTGGTGATCTCGCCGATGTAGCTCGCGGCCACCGGGACCTCGGCGCCGAGGCCGATGCCCTGCACGAATCGGAAGACGAGGAAGAGTTCCAGGGAGTCGGTGAACGCCATGCCGAGGCTCATCACGGCGTACAGCGCGAGCGAGGCGATGATGACGTTGAGCCGGCCGACGCGGTCGGCGAACCAGCCGCCGGCAAGGGCACCGATGAGCATGCCGATGCCGCCGATGGCGATCACCCAGGCGATGTCGCCGGGGGTCAGACCCCACTTGGGGGTGAGGACGGGGAGCGAATACGCGATCATCAACTGGTCGAAGCCGTCGAAGAACGTGACGGCGCCGACGATGACGCGGGCCTTGATGTGCCACCTGCTCATCGGCAGGCGTTCGAGTCGTGCGCTGATCATCTCAGCTGTGGCAGCCATGGCGGGCGATACCGTCGTCATGAGCATCCTCAGGGTCGGGTCGAGGCATTTACTTAAGCCCTCAAAGGCTTACCGCTAAGATGTAATCTCACGCACATGAGAAACGTCAACCCTTGACTTTGGACGAAACATACATTTCACACCCGTGAGTACTTGTTAACCCTCCGCGGTTAACAAGTACTCACAGGTGAGTGAGCCGTCGACCACGCGGTGGACTGCATCCATTTTGCACAGATGCGTGCGGTCGTGGGTCACCAGCAGCGTCGCGACCTCGCGTTCTCGCACGACACCGAGGATCAGATCCATGATCGCGGCGCCCCGTTCCTGGTCGAGCGCGCTGGTCGGCTCGTCGACGACCAGCAGCGACGGATCGTTCATCAGCGCGCGGGCGAGGTTGACCCGCTGTCGCTGCCCACCCGACAACTGCGCTGGCCGCTTCCCGGCGTGATCTGCGAGGCCGACGGCGTCGAGCAGGTCGCGGGCCTTCGCGCGCCCCGCCCGCCGCGGCACGAACAGCCGCTGCCCGAGATGCGCCATCGCCTCGAGTTGTTCGAGGGCCGTCAGCGACGACACCAGGTTGGACTGCTGGAACACGATGCCGATCCGGTCGCGGCGCAGTGTGGACGCCTGGCGCCGGCTGAGAGCGGTGAGTTCGGTGTCGCCCAGCCGGACGGAGCCCGAGTCGGGCCGGATCAAGGTCGACGCCACCGCGAGGAGCGTCGACTTTCCGGAACCGGACGGACCGGTGATCGCGGCGATCTCACCCCGGCCGAGGGTCAGCGACACGGAGTCGAGGGCGGTGACGCGTCCGGCGCCGTCGGGGTAGGTGAGGGTGACGTCGTCGAGGGTGAGGGCGGGGGTGGTCATCGTGCGCTCCCGAGGGCGGTGAGGGGGTCGGTGGTGACGAGGAAGCGGAGCGCGAAGGCGGCGCCGAGGAGGCCCAGCCCGACGAGGGCGGTGGCGGGCAGGAGGGTGGTGGAGACGTCGAGCACGAACGGCACCGCATCGCCGATCATCGACCGGGCCACGGCCGCCATTCCGACACCGGCACCCACGCCGGCGAGCAGAACGACGAGCGCCTGCCCGAGCGCGTCCCGCACGAGCGATGCGGTCGACGCACCGAGCGCCTTCAGCGTCGCGACGTCGGGGGTGCGCTGGAGTGTCCAGACCGTGAAGAACGCGCCGATCATCAGCGCGGAGATCGCGAACAGCATCACCGTCATCAACGTCAGCGACCCGTTCTCGGAGGTGTAGGACCCGATGGCGGAGAAGGAGTCGGCCACGGAGCGGGAGGTCGTCCCCGCGACGGAGTTCGTGGCGTCGTCCCCGCCCGTCACCGCGAGCACCGTCGCGGCACCCCCGCGCGGGTTCGCGTGCTGCCAGTCGGTGAGCGTCATCCACACGGCCGGGCTGTGGCCGTACCAGTCGTCGCCACGAACCGCGGCGACGGTGAACGACTGGCCGCCGATCGTCACCGTGCCGCCGGCGGATACTCCGAGCGACCGCGCCGCGCCGTCCCCGAGGATCACGGTTCCCGGCGCGGACGGTGCGCGGTCGCCCACACCGCCGTCCGCGCCGACGAGCGCCACCCCCTTCGTCGCACCTCCTACGGCCGACGCCGAGCCTCGTACCACGCCGATCGGGTGCACCGAGTCGGCACTCCGCCGCCAGACGGCCACCTGCTCGGACGTCAGCGCGGACTCGTCGAACGACGGACCGTCGTCGGAGGCCGCGAAGACCACCGACTCGGCGTCGATTCGTTCCACGACGGACACGTTCTGGTGGCGCAGTCCGGCCGTGAGTCCGCTGAGGAACGTGACGAGCAGCGCGATCAGCACCACGACGACGGATATCAGCGCGAAGCGACCACGCGCGGCACGCAGGTGATGGTCCTCTCCGGATCACGGCTGGCGCCGCAGTCGATGCGGGCCGGGGCGGCGCTCACGGCCTCCGAACTCACCGTGCCCCCGGCGCGGCACGGTTCCATCGCACGTGGGATGGAATTCCCGGCAGTCGAAGGTCGGGTGCGGGTTCCGACTTTCGATGGATGCCGGGTGCGCTCACGTCGATAAGCTGGACGGGGTGCACCGCTCCCCGCTCACTCCCGTGTTCGCGGGACTCCAACTCGGACTGCACGCGCTGACCGCGGCGCTCACTGCAGTCGTGATCCTGCGTGCCGTCCTCCTGGACGCGCCGAACGCGCCGGCGATCGTGGTGCTGTCGCTGGCGTTTCTCGCGGTGTACGCGGCGGGGGCGACGCGACGCCTGCGCGGGGGTTGGTGGCTCGCAGCGCTGACCGCACTGTGGGTGGCGCTGATGGTCCTCGCCCCCGACGCCGCCTATCTCGCGTTCGGACTGTTCTTCTTGTACCTGCACCTGCTGCCGCGACGATGGGGCGTCCTGGCGGTCGCAGCCGCGACCGTCGTGGCGGTCGTGGGTACCGGAATGCACCGCGGTTGGAGCGTCGCGGGTGTCGTCGGTCCGGTGATCGGGGCGTGCGTCGCGGTGGCGATCGGCCTCGGCTACCGGGCGCTGTACCGGGAGGCGGTCGAACGCGATCGCCTCATCGACGAATTGACCCGGACCCGAGCCGAACTCGCCGAGCAGGAACACGCCGCCGGTTCCCTGGCCGAACGTGAGCGGCTCGCACGCGAGATCCACGACACCGTCGCGCAGGACCTGTCGAGCATTCAGATGCTGCTCCACGCCGCGGAACGCGCAGATCCCGGCCACCCCGCCCGGGACCGTATCCGGTTGGCGCGGGAGACCGCCGCCGACAGCCTCGCCGAAACCCGGCAGCTCATCGGCGATCTCACACCCGCCGTCCTCGACGGGCAGTCGCTCGCGGACGCGCTCGCGCGGATCTGCACGCAGGCGAGGAGCGACACCTTCGACACGATCGCCGTCGTCGTGGGGGATCCGGTGCGGTTGCCGATGCCCGTCGAGGCGGCGTTGGTGCGGATCGCGCAGGGTGCGGTGTCGAACGTGGTCCGGCACGCGCAGGCGTCCCGGATGGCGGTCACCCTCACGTACTACGAGGATGCGGTCCGGTTGGACGTCGTCGACGACGGCATCGGCTTCGACGTCGAACTTCTCGACCGCGAACCGTCGAAAGCGTTCGGGCTGAATTCGATTCGCCGTCGCGTCGAGCTGCTCGACGGGTCGATGTCGGTGGAGTCGGAGCCGGGACTGACCGCGGTCGCGGTGTCGTTCCCGCTCGAGGCCGGCGCATGATCCGACTGCTGCTCGCCGACGACCACGCGATCGTGCGCGCGGGACTGCGCGCCCTGCTCGAGCACGAGGACGACATCGAGGTGGTCGGCGAGGCAGCCACCGCCGACGACGCCGTGGCGTTGTGTGCGACGACCCCCGTCGACCTCGTGCTCATGGACCTCCGGTTCGGCGCAGGCACGTCGGGGGTGGACGCCACCCGGAACCTGCGGTCGCTGCCGAACCCGCCGCACGTGCTGGTGGTCACGAACTACGACACGGATGCGGACATCCTCGACGCGATCGCCGCCGGCGCCGCCGGGTATCTCCTGAAGGACACGCCCCCGCCCGAACTGCTCGCCGCCGTCCGGGCCGCGTCGGCCGGCGACAGCGTGCTGTCCCCCGCCGTGGCGTCGAAACTGATGACACGCGTCCGCCGACCGGCCACCAGCCTCAGCCCGCGGGAGATCCAGGTGCTGACACTGGTGGCCGCCGGGCGATCCAATCGGGAGGTCGGGAAGGAACTGTTCCTCTCCGAGACGACCGTGAAGTCCCATCTCGTCCACATCTTCGGCAAACTCGGGGTCAAGTCTCGGACCTCCGCAATCGCCCGGGCCCGGGAGCTCGGCACCATCCCCAGGTGAGCGGCAAAGCGTCCGGACGCACACTTTGCCGCTCACATGCGTTTACGCTGGGAAAATGGACCCACCGGTCGTCCAGTACATCCAGCGGGACGGACACGCGCTGGCGTATCAGGTGGTGGGCGGCGGCGCGCTCGACGTCGTGTGGCTGTTCGAGATCAACATGCACCTCGACCTCATGTGGACCGACCCGCAGATCCATTACCTGATGGAACGCGGCAGCACGTTCGCCCGCACCGCGTATTTCCAGCAGCGGGGGCTGGGGCTGTCCGAACCGGTCGACCACCTGCCGACGCTCGAGGAGCAGGCCGACGACATCGTCGCGGTGATGGACGCGATCGGGATGCGCGAGGCAATGCTGGTGGGTGTGGCCAGCGCGAGCGGCGCCGTGGCGCTCGTGGCGGCGCGGACGCCGGAACGGGTCACCGGGGTGGTGCTGATCCAGCCCTTCGCCGAGCGACTGATCGGCGGCGACCACGTACCGGACGGCTGGACGGCCACCGAGCGGGACCAGTTCGTCGCCGCATGGCGCGCGGCCACGGAGTCGTGGGGGTCGGGCGCCAGCGTGCCGCTGTGGGATCCCCGCGAGGATTCCCCGTTCAACCGGCGGCTGATGGCGATGCTCGAGCGGAACTCCGCGACGCCGGCCGTCGCGCGCGCCCACATGGAGTGGATCTTCCGCCTCGACTACTCGGACATTCTGCCGTCGATCCAGTGCCCTGCCCGGGTGCTGCTCGTCTCCGGTAGTCCTGTCCCCGCGACGGCCTCGCAGTACGTCGCCACCCATATTCCGCGCGGCACCTTCCACCTGCTGCCGCCTGCGCAATCCGGCGCGTCGCTCGGTGAGGCGTGGAAGCCGATCATCGACCACGTCGAGCAAGTCGCCACCGGCGGGCACCCGACACCGGACGCCGGACAGTTCGTCGCGTCCGTGCTGTTCACGGACGTCGTCGGGTCGACGCAGGTGCTCGCCCGGATCGGCGACGCCGCCTACCGCGAACTCCGCGCGACCCACGAACGGCAGGTCCGCGACGCGGTGGAGAACGCGGGCGGACGTCTCCTCAACGTGGCCGGCGACGGCACGTTCAGTATCTTCGACGGCCCCGCCGCGGCGGTCCGGTGCGCGCAGACTGTCGTCGACGACGCGTGCACCCTCGGCCTCGAGGTGCGGGCCGGCGTGCACACCGGACAGGTCGAGCGGAACGGACCCGACGTCAGCGGCATGACCGTCCACGTCGGCGCACGCATCGGTTCCGCGGCCGGAGCCGGGGAGGTACTGGTGTCGCGGACCGTGCGCGACCTCGTGGTGGGGTCGGGACTGCGGTTCGCCGACGTGGGCGAACGCGAACTGAAGGGCGTGCCGGGCCGGTGGCCCCTGTACTCCCTCACCGACGCCGACCACGCGCCCCGGACCGTCCCTCGACTCGCACCGAAGCTGAGCATGATCGACCAGGCCGTCCTGCGGACCGCGAAACGGGCACCGCAGGCACTGCGTGCGCTCGTCGGCGTGGCCTATGCGAGGCAGCGCCGGCTGTCCCGCTGATCCCCAGGTGAGTGGCAAAGCGTGCCCGACCACGCTTTGCCACTCACGTCACCTCAGTCTTGGGCAATGGAACCGAAAGTGTCTCGGAGGACGCGTTTGAGGATCTTGCCGCTCGGGTTCTTCGGTAGGGAATCGGCGATGATCACGTATTTGGGCACCTTGTAGCCGGCGAGCCGTGCGCGGCAGTGCTCGACGACGTCTTTCTCGTCGAGTTCGACGCCGGCGGACGGGACCACGACGACCGCGACCGCCTCGATCCACCGGGGGTGCGGCACCGCGAACACGGCGGCCTCACCGACGCCGTCGAGTTCGTACAGCGTTTCCTCGACCTCGCGGGTGGCGACGTTCTCGCCGCCGGTCTTGATCATGTCCTTCTTGCGGTCGACCACCCACAGGTAGCCGTCCTCGTCGAGGTAGCCGAGGTCGCCGGAGTGGAACCAGCCGCCGGCGAACGCTTCCGCGGTCTTCTCGGGTTGTCCGAGGTAGCCGACGGTGGCGTGCGGGCTGCGGTGCACGATCTCGCCGACTTCGCCCGCGGGCAGCGGCTGGTTGCGGTCGTCCACGATCCGCGTCTCCACGTTGAGCGCGGGCTTCCCCGCCGAACCACCGCGTGTCTCTTGATCTTCCGGCCCGAGTGCCGTCGCGAGCGACGCCATTTCCGTCTGCCCGTAGAAGTTCCACAACCGGATGCCCGGCAAACGGCGGTTCATCTCCCGCAGGATCTCCAGCGGCAGCGGCGACGCCCCGTAGTAACCCTTGCGCAGCGACCGCAGGTCGGTGTTCTCGAAGTCGGGCGACTGCAGCAGCGAGATCCACACCGTCGGAGGGCAGAACAGGTTGGTCACCTGCTCGGTCTCGATGGTGCGCAGCAGCACCCGGGGGTCGGGTCCGTCGACGATGATGCTCGTCGCACCGAGGTAGATGTCGGTGCTGAGGAAGTTGTCGAGCTGAGCGCAGTGGTACAGCGGCAGAGCGTGCACCTCCACGTCTTCGCTGCTCATGCCGCCAGTGATGATGCAACTGATGTACTGCCACATCAGCGACCGGCTGGTGAGCATCGCGCCTTTCGGCCGCGATTCGGTGCCCGACGTGTACATGATGCGGACGACGTCGTCGTCCTCCACGCACACCTCGGGTGGCGAACCGAACGCACCGTCCGTCCAGCCGGCCACCGAGACCCACCCGTCCGGAACCGCCGCCTTGGACAGCGGGATCGCCGCCCGCACCCGGACGCTTCCCTTCGATTCCGCGAGCGCCGTCTCGGCGACGGGCACCAGCGCGTCCTCGACGACGAACGCGTCGGCGGCGCAGTCGTCGAGGATGTACCCGATCTCCCCGCCGGTGAGCATGAAGTTGATGGGGACGAGGACCACCCCGAGCCGGGCGGTCGCGAAGTTCAGCACCGGGTACTGCCAGCAGTTGTGCGACAGCAACGCCAGCCGGTCGCCCTGTTTCAGCCCCTCGGCGTGCAGGGCCGCCGCGACCCGGTCGATCACGGCGTCGAATTCGGCGAACGTGAGCCGGACGTCGCGGTGCACCACGGCGAGCTTGTGCGGGTAACGCGCCGCGGAACGACGGGGAATGTCGCCGATGCTCTGCTGCCGGGCGCGCGTCCTGTCGTCGGTCACCCGCGGACTTCTCTCAGGACCGGGGCGGCGGCGAACTCGGCGCGGGCGAGCGAGCGGCGGTGCACCTGGTCGGGGCCGTCGGCGATCTGCAGGAACCGGGCCTGCGCGTACAGGACCGGCAGGATCGTGTCCTGCGACAGCCCGGCGCCGCCGAAGATCTGTATCGCGTCGTCGACGATCCGCTTGACCGTCAGCGGGACCATCACCTTGGCGGCGGCGATGTCGTGGCGGGCCGCCTTCGTCCCCTCGACGTCCATCCGCCACGCGGCCCGCAGCACCAGCAGCCGGGCGGCGTCGAGGTGGATCCGCGCGTCCGCGACGGTCGCCTGCACGACACCCTCGTCCGCGAGGGGCTTACCGAACGCGACGCGGGTGCGGGCGCGTTCGGTCATCAGTGCGATGGCCCGCTCGGCCATCCCGATCAGTCGCATGCAGTGGTGGATGCGCCCCGGACCGAGCCGGGCCTGCGCGACGGCGAAGCCCTTGCCGCGCGGACCGAGGAGATTCGCTTTGGGGACGCGAACCTCGTCGAAGACGACCTCGCCGTGGCCGCCCTCGTGACGGTCGGCGAAACCGAGCACGGTGGTGGACCGGACGATGGTCAGGCCGGGCGTGCCCATCGGGACGAGAACGATGCTGTGCCGGTTGCCGATCGGGGCGTCGGGATCGGTGACACCCATGACCATGGCCACCCGGCAGTCGTCGCGCAGCGCCGCCGTGGACCACCACTTGCGTCCGGTCAGAACCCAGTCGTCACCGTCCTCCGCGATCTCGAGGCGGACATTGTTGGCGTCCGAACTCGCGACGTCCGGTTCGGTCATCGAGAAGCACGAGCGGAATTCGCCGTCGAGCAGCGGGGCGAGCCATTCCTGCTTCTGCTCGTCGGTGCCGTAGAGGTGCAGCAGTTCCATGTTGCCGGTGTCCGGCGGGTTGCAGTTGAACGCCTCGGGGGCGATCAGCGGGCTCCAGCCGGTGAGTTCGGCGAGCGGCGCGTATTCGAGGTTGGTCAGGCCCGCGCCCTCGCGGGCCGGAAGGAAGAGGTTCCACAAGCTTTCGCGTTTGGCGGCGGCCTTCAGGTCGGCCACGATCGGCGGCGCACCCCAGTGGTCCGGCTTGGACGCGAGCTGTTCCTCGGCGATCGCCTCGGCGGGCAGCACCCGCTCCTGCATGAATTTCGTCAGCTTCGCCTGCAGTTCCACGACTTTCGGGCTGTACTCGAATTCCACTTCGGTGGCTCCAATCTGTTTCGGTGATGCCGCGGTCAGCGGCGAAGTTCGGACACGGGCGACGCCGCGGCGAGATCGAGCGCGCGCTGCAACAGCGGGCCGACCATGTCGCCGACGTCGTCGAACCCCCCACCGACGGTGTCGCCCTGCGCGTGCCGGGCGTTGATGCCCTCGAGGATGACGGCGATCTTGAAGTCTGCGAACACCGTGTACCAGTCGATGTCGGGGATCTCGATGCCACGCTTGCCGGCGTAGCGGTCGAGAAGTTCGGCGCGGGTGGGGAATCCGTCGAGTCGGGCGAGGCCCTTGGTCACCGGGTTGTCGACCGCTCCGGGCTGGTCCCAGAAGCTCAGCATGATCCCGACGTCGGCGAGGGTGTCGCCGAGGGTTGCCATTTCCCAGTCCAGGACGGCGACGATCTTCCCGGCGTCGCCCCGGGACGCGAGCACGTTGTCGAGTTTGACGTCGCCATGGACGATGCCCGGGAAGTGCGAGGTGGGCAGCGCGCGGCGCAGTTTGTCGAGCAGCACGGCCACCTCGGGACGATCGGCGCCGCGCGAGGCCTCCCATTGCCGGGACCACCGGTCGAGTTGGCGTTCCAGGTAGCCGTCGGGGCGGCCGAACGAGCCGAGCCCGACCGCGTCCGGGTCGACGTCGTGGAGTGCGGCCAGGGTGTCGGCCAGATCCAGTCCGAGCCGGCGACGCTCGGCGGGGGTGAGTGCGGACGCCTGCTCAACGGTTCCGACGGGCGTGCCGTCCACGAGTTCCATGAGGTAGAACGACGCGCCGAGCACATCCGCGTCCTCGCACAGCAGCACCGCTTCGGGCACCGGGACGGCGGTGCCGGCCAGCCCCCGGATCACGGTGAACTCGCGTTTCATGTCGTGGGCGCTCGGCAGGACATGCCCGTACGGGGGCCGCCGCAGGACCCACGTCCGGTCGGCGTCGGCGACCCGGTAGGTGGGGTTGGAGCGGCCGCCGCTGATGAGCGAGAGGGTGAGGTCGCCGCTCACGCCGCCGTCGAGTGCGCCGTCGAGGTAGTGGGCGAGGGCGGTGAGATCGACGCCTGCCGAATCCTCCCGGCCCTGGTGGGTGTCCGCTTCGGCGTGGGACGTCGTCATCCGCTGCGTCCTTTCCAGTGTTTCGATGTTCAGCCAAACGCTCGTTCGGCCAATTCCCATCATCGGCCGAACGAGCTCCGGAAGTCAATACGCCGATATTCTGCAATTAACCGCTGGGAGTCCCGAAAACCGAAGCACTTGCCAAGCGATCGTTCACTTGGCATGATCCACCGGAAGTGATGCACGTCTCAGCCATCCCGAAAGGTCAGGACACCTATGACGGACCAGTTGACCGGGTCTGCTGCCACCACCGAATGGCGTGCCGAAGACCGCCGTGTTCGGCACCGCCTACCTCATGCGTCCGCTCGGCGGCATCGTGTTCGGGCACATCGGCGACCGGTTCGGGCGGAAGAAGGCCCTCCTCGCGACGCTCGCCTGCATGGGCCTCGGCAGCATGGCGATGGGATTCCTGCCCACCCACGCGCAGACCGGGATCTGGGCCACGGTGTTGCTCGTCGTCGTCCGGATGGTCCAGGGGTTCTCGGCCGGTGGCGAGGTCGGCGGCTCGGCCACGTTCTTCTCCGAATCGGCGCCGCGGCATCTCGAGGCCACCTACGGCGCGTTCACCCCGCTCGGCTCCACGATGGGGTTCGCGATGGCCGCCGCGGTCGCGGGCACGGTGTCGGCATTCACCACCGACGTGCAACTCGAGAGCTGGGGATGGCGGGTGCCGTTCCTTCTCGCGCTGCCGTTGACGCTGCTCTGCCTGTGGGCCCGCACCCGGGTCCAGGAAATCCACGATGACGACGCCGATTCCGGACCGGCGCAGGCACCCGTCGTCGCCGTCTTCCGGCGTCAGCCGCTCGCTCTCCTGCAGTCGGTCGGAATCAGTGTGGCGTGCAACGGAACCGCGTAAATCGGCCTCACCTACATGAGCATCCATCTGATGAAGAGCCTCGGCTACGAACGCACCCCGGGGCCCAGGTCGGCTCGTACACGCTCATGCCGCTGCTGTTCGACAAGGACGTCCGCTTCACCGGTGTCGCGATGGGCTGGAACCTCGGTGTCGTCATTGCCGGTGGCACCGCCCCCTTCGTCGCCGTCTGGCTCGTGGCGAAAACCGGAAACATCCTCTCGCCCGCCGTCTTCGTGATCGTGGCGGCGGTGATCGGACTGATCTCGGTGGCCGGCGTGGCACGCCGGTCCAAGGTCGCGCAGGAGCAACTCGGCTGACGCCGAGACGAATTCATCACTCGAGATCCACCACGAATGGGAGTAACCATGTATCCCGGCGCTCATGCTGCCACCACACCCGACAAGCCGGCCGTGATCATGGCAGGCACCGGGCAGACGGTCACCTTCGCCGAACTCGAGTCCCGCTCGGTCCGCATCGCCCGCCACCTGCGCGCCCTCGGACTGCGACGCGGGGATCACGTCGCGGTTCTGGCCACGAACACCCCCGCCATCTTCGACATCTATTGGGCCGCCATGCGTTCCGGGCTCTACCTCACGATGGTGAACTGGCATCTCACGCCACCCGAGGTCGCGTACGTCGTCGACGATTGCGGGGCCCGGGCGCTGATCGTCGACGCCGCACTCGACGCGGTCGCCGGTGAACTTCCCGCCCTCACCCCCGGTGTCGAGCACCGATTGGCGTTCGGGGGAACGATTCCCGGCTACGACTCGCTCGACGCGGCCGCGGCCGCGGAGTCCGACGTTCCGCTTCCCGACCAGCCACGCGGGGCGGACATGCTGTACTCCTCAGGCACCACCGGTCGCCCGAAGGGCATCAAACCGGAGTTGCCCGCACGGCAGATCCAGGACCCGGGCGACACCATGACCGGGATGAACGCCACGGTGTGGGGAGTCACGCCCGACACCGTCTACCTGTCACCCGCCCCGCTGTATCACGCCGCGCCGCTCCGCACCTGCGCGTCGGTGCAGGCCCTCGGCGGCACCGTCGTCGTGATGGACCGCTTCGACGCACAGGAGGCGCTCGCGTACATCGAGAAGTTCCGCGTCACCTACAGCCAGTGGGTGCCCACGATGTTCGTCCGCATGCTGAAACTGCCCGCGGAGACGCGGGAGCGGTACGACGTCTCCAGCCTGCGCGTCGCGGTGCACGCCGCCGCCCCGTGCCCGGTGGACGTGAAGCGGAAGATGATCGAGTGGTGGGGTCCGATCCTGTCGGAGTACTACTCGTCCACCGAACTCAACGGCATGACCCTGGTGAACTCTGAGGAGTGGCTGCGCAGGCCCGGGACCGTCGGCCGCGCCGCGCTCGGTGTCGCGCACATCTGCGGCGACGACGGTGCCGACCTCGCACCGGGCCAGGTCGGCACCCTCTATTTCGAGCGGGACACCCTGCCGTTCGAATATCACAATGCCCCCGAGAAGACACGCGACGCCCAGCACCCGCAGCACCCGACGTGGACCACCACCGGCGACGTCGGCTACCTCGACGAGGACGGGTACTTGTTCCTCACCGACCGGAAGTCGTTCATGATCATCTCCGGCGGCGTCAACATCTACCCGCAGGAGATCGAGAACACCCTCACCGAGCATCCCGCCGTCCTCGACGTCGCGGTGATCGGGGTCCCCGACGAGGAGATGGGCGAATCGGTGCTGGCCGTGGTCCAGACCGTCCCGGGTGTGACCGGCGACGACGCGCTGGCCGGGGAGCTCCTCGACCACGTGCGGGGACGGCTCGCCCGGTTCAAGGTCCCGCGGAACCTCGTCTTCAGCGACGACCTCCCGCGCACCCCTACGGGGAAGCTCGTCAAGGGCACGCTACGAGATCGCTACGCCGCCGGGGTGCACGCCTGAACCGTCAGCCGGCGACCGGTTCCGGCCGGCGCCGGCGGTCGAGGAGGACCGCGAGCGTGAGGACGACGAGTCCGGCGACGCCGAGGAGCGCACCGACGGCGGCCGGGGCGGTGTAGCCGTAGCCGGCGGCGATCACGACCCCACCGATCCACGCACCACCCGCGTTGGCCAGGTTGAACGCGCCGTGGATCAGCGTCGACGCGAGCGTCTTCGCGTCACCCGCGGAGTCCATCAGCCGTGCCTGGACGGACGGGAAGATCGCGGTCACCGCCATGCCGATGAAGAACAGCACGACGAGCGCCGTCACCGGGTTGTGCGCGGCGGCGATGAACAGCGCGAGGACGAGGATCAGGGCGATCATGCACCCGAACAGCCCGGGCACCACCGCGTTGTCGGCGACGCGCCCACCCACGATGTTGCCGAGGATCATCCCCGAACCGAACAGCATCAACGCCACCGGAACCATCGAGTGCGGCAGCCCGGACACGTCGGTGAGCGTCGAACTGATGTAGGTGTACACCGCGAACGAGCCACCGAAGCCGACCGTCGCGAAGATCAGCGTCATCCACACCTGCACCCGGCGCAGCGCCCCGAGTTCGGCGACCGGGTTGCTCACGTGCACCCCGGCCAGCGGCGGGACGAGGCGCGCCAACGCCACCAGCGTCACGATTCCGATGATCACCACGAGCACGAACGCGGACCGCCAGCCGAGGATCTGGCCGAAGAACGCGGTGGCGGGCACCCCGATCACGTTCGCGACCGACAGGCCCATCATCACGGTCGCGACGGCCTTGGCCCGTTTGCCCGGTTCCGCGAGGTGCGCGGCGACCAACGCGGCGACCCCGAAGTACGCACCGTGCGGCAGCCCGGCGAGGAACCGGGCGGCGAGCAGCGTCTCGTATCCGGGCGCGAGCGCGGTCGCGAGATTGCCGATCACGAACGTGGCCATCAACGCGATGAGCAGCGTGCGCCGCTCGACGCGCGCGGCCAGCGCCGCGATCGTGGGCGCGCCGACGACGACGCCGAGCGCGTACGCGGACACGAAGTGCCCGGCCACCGGCTCCGACACCCCGGTGCCCGCCGCCATCGCCGGCAGCAGTCCCATGGATGCGAATTCCGTTGTGCCGATGCCGAACCCGCCGAGCGCAAGCGCCAGCATCGCGCCGCGCCTGCTCGGTGACGGAATCCGCGGCCGCCGAGACGTCGAAGGAGCGGCGACCGCGGATTCGGTGAACTGGACGGAGGGCGGCGTCATGGCAGCAGGACTCCCATCGGGGCAGATCGTAGGTTCGGCGAACACATGTCGTGGACTCGCCTGAGGAAAACGCCGGGCCGAGATCGTGGCAAACCGGCTCGTCCCAGTATGGGTGAGGCCGCAAGCGAATTAACAATCCGCGCGGGCGTGATTCCACTCACCGAGCGTGCAGGTGAGACGCGGGCCGGCGCACCGGACCGGAGCGACCTACGTCACGTGATGTGCTGCAGGATCACCGTGTGGACGTGGTGGGCCTTGTCCATGCCGCGGAAATCGGCTTCGTACGTGGTCTGGGCGACGTCGACGGCGATGCTGCTGGACGAGAAGAACTGGCCGGCCCACGACTTGTTGCTGAGGAACGACACGGACCGGATGTTCTTGTACGGGATCGACGTGATCGCGGTGCGCTTGCCGACGAAGCTCTTGTCCTGGATCACGACGCGCAGGTTCGTGATCGCGAGGAAGCCGGTGCCCGCGCCGATGCAGTCGTACACGGCGATGATCGTCTCGCCGGGGAGAATCCCCTGCTGGACCTGCTTCAGCTGTTCCGACTTGTCGAAGATCGGATCGGTCACGGCTCCTCCTTCGACGTCGGTGCAGACTCGTCCGTCGGTGCAGACTCGTCCATCGTCCCAGAAAGTTCGTCGAAGGTGACGTGAATTCCCTGGCGCGGGACCGCACGTTGCGCCTTCGCCTGGTCGGTGAACGTCCGCTTGTCGCCGTCCACGAGTTCCGCCTTGTCGGTGAACGGCACGAGCAGCGCCCGCGGATGCAGCCTGTCGACGCGGACGACGTTGATCTCCACGCACATGACGACGGCCGCGGCGGCGAGGAAGAGGAACGCCAGCAGTCCCAGCACGACGGCGAACACCCCGTTCGTCACGGACGCGGTGCTCACCACCTTGCTGACGTAGTACGCACCGAACGACTGCAGCACCTGCCACAGCACGGCCGCCGCGACGGCGCCGGGCGCCACGTCCGCGACGGACAGCGGGCGGGCGGTCGCGAGCCGGAACGCGAGGACGAAGATCACCGAGTTGATCGCGATCGCGGCGAGCATCAGCAGCACCGTGAACGAACCGGACAGGTGCGTCGCGGCACCGATCCCGGCGACCGCGGCCGTCCCCAGGATCGCGAGCCCGATCGTGCCGAGCAGCAGCAGACCCCGCAGCCGGCCGCGGATCGGGTCGGGTCGCATGTTGCGCGGCACCGACCAGGCCGTGTTCATGGCATTCTGGCAGGCCAGCGCCACGCCGAGGCCGCCGTAGAGGGCTCCGACCAGTCCGATCACCAGGCCGGTCACTCCGCCGCCGATCCGGTGCGGGTCGGCCAGGTCGGCTCCGATGACGGGGAACTGGCTGACCGCCGAGTCGATGATGTCCTGCTGCAGTTCGGGATGCCCGGACAACACGAACCCGAGCACCGTGGACAGCAGCAGGAGGAGAGGAAACAGCGAGATGAACCCGTAGTAGGCGATCAACGCCGCGAGATACACGCCCTGATCGTCGAGGAACTTGTACGCGACGGCGATCGGGAAACCCATCGCCGGATATCGCTGCTGGAGAGCGTCGAGTCTTCGGGCGAATTTCATGCGATCAGACGGCCGGTTTTACCATCGCGAGGGCGAGGTCGGCGTAGCGCTCGGCGAGTTCTTCGGGTTTCAGGGGACCGTCGGCGTGCCACCACGTGCACACCGACTGACCCATGTTGATGATGCCGCGAACCGCGTCCCGCGGGTATTCGGTCGCGAAGTCGCCCTCTTCGACACCACGCTCGATGACGTCGCGGAAGAGGTGCTCCTGTTCGTCGCGGAGGGCGACGACGAGTCGGCGGCCCGGGTCGTCGAGGCTGCGGATCTCGGTGGCACCGACCATTGCGTCCCGCTGCCGGGTGGTGTGGAACATGACCCACGCCCGCATCAGCGCCTGCAACTGGTCGGCGGGGACACCGCCCGAACGCAGCAGCGCGCCCCGGGTCATCGCGATCGCGTCGTGGAGTGCGCGCACCATGATGTCCTGCAGGATCTCCTGCTTCGACGCGAAGTGGTGGTAGATCGACGCGACGGTGATGTCGGCGCCGCGCGCGATGTCGCGCATGGACGTGCCGTGATAGCCGCGTTCGTTCATGTTGGCGACCGCGGAGTCGAGGATCACCTGCCGCCCGGTACCCGTGCTCGTAGCGGCCACCTTTGCAGCGCACATCCCTGGTACTCCGTCCCCGCTCCGATCGTCACACGACGACACCAGCGTAGTGGGTCCCGTCACAGATTCCGCTCTAGCGATCGTTCGGTAGCGATGTCATGCTGGTGCGATGGATCACATCGGACTCGCCGTCTCCGACGGCATCGCGACGATCACCCTGAACAGACCCGACCAGCTCAACGCATTCACCACCACGATGGAGAACGAGCTGATCGCCGCATACGACCAGCTCGACGCGGACGACACGGTCCGGGCGATCGTGCTCACCGGAGCCGGACGAGCGTTCTGCGCGGGCGCCGACCTGTCGGCGGGTGCCGCGACGTTCGACCAGTGGCAGGACGAGGACGAAGGCGCCGACGCCCGCCGCGACGGGGGCGGCCGGGTGGTGCTCCGGATGTTCGAATCACGCAAGCCGATCATCGCCGCGATCAACGGTCCCGCCGTGGGCGTCGGCATCACGATGACCCTCGCCGCCGACTTCCGTCTCGCCGCCGACGACGCCCGCATCGGATTCGTGTTCAACCGCCGCGGCATCGTCCCCGAATCCTGCTCGACGTGGTTCCTCCCGCGCCTCGTCCCGCTGCAGACGGCCCTCGACTGGGTGTACTCCGGCCGGGTGTTCCCCGCCACCGAAGCCCACGACGCCGGCCTCGTGTACAAGCTGTACCCGCGCGAGTCCCTGCTCGACGAGGCCTACGCGCTGGCCCGGAGCCTGACCGAACACTCCGCCCCGGTGTCCGTGGCGCTGTCCCGCCAGATGATGTGGCGGGCGCTCGGCGCCGAACATCCGATGATCGCGCACCGCGTCGAAACCCGCGGCATCAACATCCGCGGCATCGGGCCGGACGCGCGTGAGGGCATCTCCGCGTTCCTGGAGAAGCGGCCCGCCGTGTTCCCGGACAGCGTCCGCGACGACCTGCCGGACGTGTTCGGCGACGACCTCCCGGCCCCGGCGTTCCGCGGATGAGCGCCGCACAGCCGGCCCGGCCCGCCGTCGTCGACCGCTGGCACCACGTCGTCGACCACCGCGACCTCCCCGCACTCGACGCCCTGATCGCCGACGACGCCGTGTTCTCCTCCCCCGCGGTCTTCACTCCGCAGGAAGGGAAGCCGAAGGTCCTGGCCTACCTCGGCGCCGCCCTGACCGTCTTCGACGGCACCGGATTCCGGTATGTCGAAGAGTGGTACGGCGACGGGTCGGCGGTCCTGGAATTCGCCACCGAACTCGACGGCATCCATGTCAACGGCATCGACCTGATCCACTGGAACGACCGCGACCAGATCACGTCGTTCAAAGTGATGGTTCGGCCCGTGAAGGGCCTGCAGGCGCTCATCCCACTGATGGCCGCCCAGCTGTCCCAGTCGTAAATCCCTGCTTCCCTATAACACTGCGTTCCTATAACACCGCATCACTCGTCACTGCATGAAGGAGAAATTCATGAGCCTGCCCCCCATCCTGCAAGACCGGCTCCGCCTGCCCGTTGTCGCGTCGCCGATGTTCATCGTCTCGGGCCCCGACCTGGTGATCGCCCAATCCACCTCCGGCGTCGTCGGATCGTTCCCCTCCCTCAACGCCCGCCCCCAGCCCGTCCTGCGCGAATGGCTCACCCGCATCACCGAAGAACTCGCCAAACACGACGCCAACAACCCCGAAACACCCTCCGCCCCCTACGCAGTCAACCTCATCGTCCACAAGAGC
>NZ_NHML01000071.1:0-9446 GCF_002165735.1 Rhodococcus sp. NCIMB 12038 | reverse complement strand
GGGTGGGGGTGCGGTTGTATCGGACGGGGGATTTGGTGCGGTGGGATGGGTTGGGGTCGTTGGTGTTTGTGGGGCGGGCTGATTTTCAGGTGAAGGTGCGGGGGCAGCGGGTGGAGTTGGGGGAGGTGGAGTCGGTGTTGGTGTCGTGTCCGGGGGTGGGTGCGGCTGTGGTGGTGGTGGGTTCGGGTGGTGGGTTGGTGGGGTATGTGGTGCCGGAGGTGGGGGCNCNGGTGGATTCGGCTGGGGTGGTGGAGTTTGCGGGGTCGGTGTTGCCGGGGTTCATGGTGCCGTCGGTGGTGGTGGTGTTGGGGGAGTTGCCGGTGACGGCGTCGGGGAAGGTGGACCGTGCCGCACTACCCGCACCCGAGGCTCCGGTCCGGATATTCCGGGCGCCGGCCACCCCGTTCGAGGCCGTCGTCGCCGACGTGTTCGGCGAGGTCCTCGGCGTCGACCGCGTCGGGGCCGAAGACCACTTCTTCCGTCTGGGTGGAGACTCGCTGTCCGCCACCCGTGTGGTCGCCCGCGTCGACGCGGCTCTCGGCATCGACGTCGGCGTGCACGCCCTGTTCGAGGCGCCGACCGTGGCAGAGTTCGCGGAACGCGCGGCGAAGGCCGGTGCGCCGACACACCGGCCGGAACTGCGGGCAGCGCCGCGACCCGAACGAATTCCGCTGTCCCTGGCCCAGACCCGCATGTGGTTCCTCAACCAGTTCGACACTTCGTCGCCCGCCTACAACATCGCCATGGCGTTCCGGCTCACCGGCGCACTCGACCTCGACGCCCTCCGGACAGCCGTGTCCGACGTCGTGCGACGCCACGAGACGCTGCGCACCCGATTCCCGATGGCCGGCGAAGAACCGGTGCAGCTGATCCTGCCCGCTGCCGACGCAGTTCCGGACCTGCCTGTCACCACGGTGTCGATCGAGGCCGAATTGCGGGAACTGCTGTCGGCAGCCGTCGCGCAGGGATTCGACGTCACCGAACAGATTCCGTTGCGGGCAGCCGTGTTCGAGACCTCCGGCACCGACCGGACGCTGCTGGTGGTGGTCCACCACATCGTCGCGGACGGAGTGTCGATGGTCCCGCTCGCGCGCGACATGACGACGGCCTACACCGCCCGTGCGGCCGGGCACGCCCCCGACTGGCCACCGACCACGGTCCAGTACGCCGATTTCACGCTCTGGCAGCGCCGCCTCCTCGGCTCGGAGGACGATCCGCAGTCGCTGGTGTCGCAGCAACTGGACTACTGGCGCAGCACACTCGCCGGGCTCCCCGCCGCGCTGGACCTGCCCGCCGACCGCCCGCGGTCGCTGCAACGCACACCGGACGGGAGCAGGGTCGGATTCGAGATCGACGCCGACCTGCATCGCCGGCTCCTGGCGACGGCGTCCACCCACCAGTCGACCGTGTTCATGGTCGCCCACGCCGCCCTGGCCGCGTTCCTCGCGAGAATGTCCGGCACCGGCGACATCGCCGTCGGCACCCCCGTCGCCGGGCGCGGCGAGGCCGCACTCGACGACGTCGTAGGCATGTTCGTCAACACCGTCGTCCTGCGGACCATCGTTTCCGACGCGGACCGGTTCTCCGACCTGCTCGACCAGGTACGCGACGTCGACCTCGCTGCATACGCGCACGCGGAGGTGCCGTTCGAGAAGGTCGTGGAAGCACTCGACCCGCCCCGCTCCACCGCGCACTCACCGCTGTTCCAGGTGCTGCTCGAGTTCCAGAACATCGAGCGCCCCGACCTCTCGCTGCCGGGCGTCGAGGTGCACGGCATCGACCTCGGTGCCACGATCGCCCGGTTCGACCTGCAGCTGACGCTGGCCGAGGAATACACGGACGACGGCACGCCGGCCGGGATCACCGCCGGTTTCGCCTACGCCACCGACCTTTTCGACGCCGAGACCGTCGCAGGCCTGGCCGACCGGTTCGTCCGGATGCTCGACACCGCCGTCACCGACCCGTCGATCCGGGTCGGCGACCTCGAGATCCTCGACGCCCTCGAACGGGACGAACTCGTACCGATGCGCGGCTTCCCCGCTGTCGCGGAACGCCTGCTCCCCGACGTCCTCACCGTCGGCGCTGCGCTCGCACCGGGCGCGACCGCGGTGTCGTGCGAAGGCGTCACGCTGTCGTACCGGGAACTCGACGAGCAGTCGAACCGGCTGGCCAGGGCACTGATCGACCGCGGTGCCGGTCCGGACGCCTTCGTCGCGATCGGGGTGCCCCGGTCGATCGACTGGGTGCTGTCGGTGTGGGCGGTCGCGAAATCGGGGGCGGCGTACGTGCCGGTCGACCCCGCCCTGCCGCCCGCACGCACCCGCGGCATGCTCGACGATTCGGGCGCGATGCTCGGACTGACGGTGACCGCGCACCGCGACCGGTTGCCCGGGGTGGTGCCGTGGCTTCTGCTCGACGATCCCGATGTCGTGAACGGATACTCCGGCGACCCCGTGACCGACGCCGACCGTCTGCGCCCGCTGAGAGTCGACCACGCCGCGTTCCTGCTCTACACGTCGGGATCGACGGGAACACCGAAGGGTGTCGTGCTCACCCACGGCGGCATCGCGAATCTTGCTGTCGAGGAACGGGAACGGTTCGCGTCCATGCACGGGGCGCGCGTGTCGCACCTGGCGTCGCCGAGCTTCGACGCGTCCCTGTTCGAACTGCTGATGGCGTTCGCCGTCGGCGCGACACTGGTGGTCGTTCCGCCGACGGTGCTCGGGGGACGGGAACTGGCCGAACTGCTCGCGAGCGAGCGCGTCTCACACGCGTTCTTCACCCCCACCATCCTCGACACCCTCCGCCCCGAGGACGTGCCGTCCCTGCGGATTCTCGCCGTCGCGGGCGAACGCTTCCCACCCGAGATCGCCGACCGCTGGACCCCGGGACGGTTCGTCTTCAACGGATACGGACCCACCGAGGCGACGGTGCAGACCACGATCAGCGAGGTCCTGTCGACCGAAGAATCGGTCAATGTCGGCGGTCCGGGGCGGGGGGTCGACGTGATCGTGGTCAACACCTGGTTGCAGCCCGTTCCGGTGGGGGTGATCGGGGAACTGTACGTCGCGGGACCGGGGGTGGCACGTGGCTACCACCGGCGTCCGGCACTGACGGGTGCGTCCTTCGTCGCGAACCCGTTCGGCGAACCCGGCTCCCGCATGTACCGCACCGGCGACCTCGTGCGATGGACCGAGATCGGACGGCTGGAGTATGTGGGACGCAACGACTTCCAGGTGAAGATCCGCGGACAGCGGGTGGAGCTCGGCGAGATCGAATCGGTGCTGTCCCGCTGCGACGGCGTCGGACGGGCAGCGGTCACCGTGCACAGCGGCACCGGCGACCGGCTCGTGGGATACGTGACGGCGGAGGACGGTGCGAGCATCGACACCGCCGAGATACTCCGGTACGCCGGGTCGCACCTCGCGCCGTACATGGTGCCCGCCCAGCTGGTGGTCCTGGACCGGTTGCCCGTCGGCCGCACCGGCAAGCTGGACCGCCGGGCGCTGCCCGCCCCGGTGCTCGCGCCCCGGGAGTTCCGGGCACCCGCCACCCCGGTGGAGGAGGCCGTCGCGGAGGTCTTCGCCGACGTCCTCGGCATCGACCGGGTCGGGGCCGACGACGACTTCTTCGAACTCGGCGGCAACTCGCTCGTCGCGACCCGGGTGGCGTCCGCGCTCCGGGACCGGCTCGGCACCGACGTCGTCCTGCAGTGGATCTTCCGCAACCCGACCCCGGAGGGCCTCGCCCGGCGCATCGTCGACCCGTCGGTTCTCGGAAGCATGCCGGCGGACGACGTGCTGAACGTCGTCGTGCCGCTCCGCGCGTCCGGGTCCCAACCCGCGCTCTTCTGCGTGCACCCCGCGGGCGGACTCGCGCTGGGCTACGCCGGACTGATCGGGCACCTCTCGCCCGACCGTCCGGTGTACGGGCTGCAACTGCCGATCCTCAGCGGTGGAACGACGTTCGAGTCGATGGAACAACTCGCCCACCGGTACGTGGTCGAGCTGCGTGCCGTCCAGCCCCGGGGGCCGTACCACCTGCTCGGCTGGTCACTCGGCGGTGTCATCGCGCAGGCGATTGCCGTGGAACTCCGCGAGTCGGGCGCCGAGGTCGGCACCCTTGCGATGATGGACAGCTACGTCGCGGAAGGCGACGACTTCGGTGACCTCGAGGTGAACGCCGAGGAGTGGCTGCGCGGGCTGGGCGTCGAATTCGAGGGCGGTGACGACGCCGGCACGTCGTACCGCGAGCAACTGCTCGAGATGCTCGGACGATCCTTCGGCCGGGACCCCGGGTTCGCGTCGACCCTCCTCGGTCGCATCAGCACCGGGCTGGAGAACTCGAAGCAGATCTCCATCGGACACCGCCCGCGCGTGTTCGACGGCGACCTGCTGTTCTTCAGCGCCGCGCAATCCGCCGAAGGGGAGGAAGGCGAACGGCCGTCGCCCGGCGTCTGGCAGCCCGCGATCACCGGCGTGATCGTCGAGAACAAGGTGGACTGCGACCACCTGCGGATGACCACACCGCAAGCCCTCGCGGTGATCGGACCGATCCTGGAGAACTCCCTGGGGTCACGCCCCGATCGCGCTGCCGATGACGGGCCAGGACTCCCGTAACTCCGTCTCGAACAGCCCCCACGAATGAGTGCCCTGCGAGAGATACGCAAACGTGGCCGGAATCCCCAGCGAGTGCAACCGCGACTGGAACGTGGCCGCACACACGTTGGTCACCATCTCGACCACGCTGCCGCCGATCGTCTGCGGCACCACCAGCACCGGGTCGTGGTTGTCGATGCCGCCCGGAAGTCCGTTGCCGCTCGAGACGAACAACTCTGTGCCGCGCAGACGTTCGGCGTTCACCATCGGATCGTGCACCTGCCACTGCGGGTCCACCGCAGGGCCCCACATGTTGGTCGCGTTGCCCCCGCCCCGCAATTCCACCATCGACCGCACCATCGCCTGGCCGAGCAGTCCGCTCGTCGCGGCGCAACCGCTGTACGAGCCGACGGCCCGGTAGAACCCTGGAGCCTGGATCGCGAGGTCGAGCACCGCGCCGCCCGCCATCGACACCCCGCCGATGGCGTTCGCCCCGGTGGTCGCGAACCTGCCGTCGATGGCGGCGGGAAGTTCGCTCGTCAGGTACGTCTGCCACTTGTTCCTGCCGAGGACCGGGTCGTCGGAATCCCAGTCGGTGTACATGCTGTACTGGCCGCCGATCGGCATTACCACGTTGACGTGCTTGTCGGCGAAGAAGTCCCGCACACCGGTGTTGTTGAACCACGAGATCCCGTCCGAGCCGCCGCCGATGCCGGTGAGGAGGTAGAACGTGGGCGCCGGACCTCCCGACGCGGGAGAGATCACGTCGTTGGCCACCCACCGGCCCATCGACTCCGAATAGACGTCCACCCTGGTGATGCGCGGCTCGGCCGAAGCAGGCGACGGTCCGAGCGCCGCCCACGCCGAGAAGAACAGCAGCATCACCGCCAGCACACGCAGAGAGATCGCGGATCGCAGAGCTTCGAACGGTCGCATGGACGCCCCCTGGCTGTGGCCTGCCCTTCCAATCTAGGACTGCGGGGTACCTGCTTGGTGCGGTTCCAGTGAACCGGTGTAAAGATGATTCGGTGACCGACAACGACCGGCCCGACGAACGTTTCACGCTTGCAAGCGAGCGGACGTTCCTCGCCTGGATGCGGAGTTCACTTGCACTCCTGGCCGGTGGCATCGCGATGATCCACCTGGTCCCCGAATTCAGCACCGGGTGGGTGCGGACGACCCTCGGACTGATCCTGATCGGACTCGCCGCCGCCGCGGCACTCGTCGGCATGCGGCGGTGGTCGCAGGTCGAGAAGGCCTTGCGCGACGGCGCACCGATGCCGCCGCCCCACGAGTTGTGGTTGTTCGCGGTGACACTGACGGTGGTGGCACTGGGAGCGGCGGTCGCCAGCCTGGTGGCCGCGCTCTAACCTGCAGAAGAGGTTTGCATCTCGCGAACCGGACGTGAAGACGAAGGAGTACACGGTGGCCCACGAACTCAAGCTCGGTTACAAGGCGTCCGCGGAGCAGTTCGGTCCGCGGGAGTTGGTGGAGCTGGGTGTCCTGGCGGAGCGGCACGGGATGGATTCGGCGACGGTGTCGGATCACTTCCAGCCGTGGCGGCACGAGGGCGGTCATGCGCCGTTCTCGCTGGCGTGGATGACGGCGGTCGGGGAGCGGACGGAGCGGTTGCAGCTGGGGACGTCGGTGATGACGCCGACGTTCCGGTACAACCCGGCGGTGGTGGCGCAGGCGTTCGCGACGATGGGGTGTCTGTATCCGGGGCGGATCATGCTCGGTGTCGGTACCGGTGAGGCACTGAACGAGATCGCGACCGGTTTTGCCGGGGAGTGGCCGGAGTTCAAGGAGCGGTTCGCGCGGCTGCGGGAAGCGGTCCGGTTGATGCGGGAACTCTGGCTGGGTGACCGGGTCGATTTCGAGGGCGACTATTTCTCCACGAAGGGGGCGTCGATCTACGACGTGCCCGAGGGTGGGATCCCGGTGTACATCGCGGCGGGTGGTCCGGTGGTGGCGCGGTACGCCGGGCGTAGCGGTGACGGGTTCATCTGCACGTCCGGCAAGGGGATGGAGCTGTACACGGAGAAGTTGATGCCTGCGGTCGCGGAGGGGGCGGCCAAGGCGGAGCGGGATGTCGCGGAGATCGACAAGATGATCGAGATCAAGATTTCGTACGACACGGATCCGGAGTTGGCGCTCGAGAACACGCGGTTCTGGGCGCCGTTGTCGTTGACGCCGGAGCAGAAGCATTCGATCGACGATCCGATCGAGATGGAGAAGGCGGCGGATGCGTTGCCGATCGAGCAGGTCGCGAAGCGGTGGATCGTGGCGTCGGATCCGGACGAGGCGGTGGCGCAGATTCGCCCGTACCTCGAAACCGGGTTGAATCACCTCGTCTTCCACGCGCCCGGGCACGATCAGAAGCGGTTCCTCGAACTCTTCGAGCGCGACCTCGCGCCCCGGCTGCGGGGATAGGCGGCTCCGCCGCCTGTGTGCCTTTCTGGTAGCTGGAACAACCAGAAAGGCGCACGAGCGCGAAGCGTCCGTCAGAGCATGTTCACGCGCTTGTAGAGCTGCCGGGAAGGACCGCCCAGCAGATCGGCCTCGTCCAGGAACCGCATGAGCGGCTGCGAACTCTCCCGGATCTTCTCGGCCCGGAACCGGTTGTTCTTCGCCTCGCGCACCGCGCGTTCGGTGTCGAGGCCGGCGGCCGCGTAGACAGCCGGGTTGATCATGCTGGAGACGATCAGGTTCGACGCGATCGCGATGCAGGCGCGGCTCGCGGCGCGGTGCACCCTGCTCATGCCCTCGGCCCGGCGCAGGGTCTCCTCCCGGGCGAAGCGCATGTGCCGGGCCTCCTCGACCACATGAATCTTGCTGGTGACGCGGACGATCGGCTGGACGCGTGTGTCCTTCATCCAGTCGCGCTGCATGACGTCGAGGATCTCCTCGGCCACGAGAATGCCGGCGTACGCGACCTCACCCGACGCGAGCGCCTTGAATCCGCGGCCCAGCGTGACCACCGACTTGCGCGGAACGTACGAGGGGCACCCGAACTTCTCGGCGGTGCGGGCGAACATCACCGAGTGCCTGCATTCGTCGGCCACCTCCGTCAGCGCGAACTGGAAGTGCGCCTGCGACGCGTCCTTGGCGTACATGTCCCGGATGACCATCTGCTGGAGAATCATCTCGAACCAGATTCCGGTGCCCATGATCGACGACACCTCGTGCTTCGTCAGCGTGATCTGCTGCTCGAACGTCATCTCGTCCCACATCGGCGTGCCGTACAGCGAGGACCACTCGGGAGTGAGGCCGTACAGGTCGTCGGGGACCGGCGCGTCCCAGTCCACCTCGACGGTCGGGTCGTACGACATGCGTGCGGAGGAATGGAGAAGCCGGGCGCCTGTGTCCTGGCGATCCGTGATCTTCGGATTGCCGAGAGCGAGCGTCGAGCGTGCCATGAATGTCCTCCATGTCAGTGTGACCAGTAGTTACATCTAATCGTGGACTGGAATTCTCTTTACGTCAATAGTGTCAATGTACAAATGATGGACAGCACTGGCGCGGTTTCCCGGGAGTCAAGCCCTCGGTGATGATCCCCACAACTCCGACTGGGGGCTTGCTCAAAATTTGCCGATCGTCTGTAGTGAGTTCTCGGCAGCGGGCCCGGATGATCCCTTGCCCTGGCATCACCCGGCAGAAAGCGGAATGAACCCATGTCTGATCAGAAGAGTGCCGCGCAGCCCCACAGCGCCGATGTCGCCGTCGGTGCTCGCGTTCGGGTCCGCCGCGATGCCGATGCTCCCGCTCCGGGCGTCGTGATCGAGGATTTCGCGGACCTGTCCCAGTCGGAGGGTCTCCTCGGACGCGATTGGGCGCCCGTGCACCGCTGGGCCGTCGCTCTCGACGACGGACGCCTCGTCTTCGCCGACGACGGCGAACTCGACCTCGACACCGAGTCGCCCAAAGCGGCGTGCGGCTGATTCAGCCGAGTCCGTCGGCGATCTCCCGAAGTTGCTCGACAGTGCCTGCCGCGATCGTGCGTACATGCTCGGTGACGACGGAGATCGGCCAGTCCCACCACGCGATCCGCACCAGCGCGGCGATGTCGGACTCCGAATAGCGGTCCTTGATGTGGACGGCCGGGTTTCCGCCCACCACGGCGTAGTCCGGCACCGACCGCGTCACCACCGAACCGGTCGACACGATCGCGCCGTGTCCAATGCGCACGCCGGGCATGATCGTCGCGTTGCCCCCGATCCACACGTCGTTGCCGACGACCGTGTCGCCGCGCGACGGTAGGTCTGCGAGCAGATCGGCATGCTCGGCCCACGCGCCTCCCATGATCGGGAAGGGGAAGGTCGAGACGCCGCTCATCCGATGGTTCGCGCCGTTCATGATGAACGTCGTCCCCGTCGCGAACGCGCAGAACTTCCCGATGATCAACCGATCCGGGCCGTAGTGGTGCAGGACATTTCGCGTCTCGAACTCGTCCGCGAACTCGGGATCGTCGTAATAGCTGTACTCCCCGACCTCGATCAGCGGATTGTCGATCAGGGGTTTGAGCAGGACTACCCGGGGCTGACCCGAAATGGGGTGCAGTGTCATCGGATCCGGTGCGGCACTCGTGGGCAACTACTTCTCCATTCCTCGGCGCAGGCGTGCGCGACCTCCTGTATAGCTCCGTACGGCGCTGCGCCGCACGTGCTTTACGTCGGATTCGGCTATTGCCATGGTGTAGCGGCGGTTGCTAGAGTCGAACAAAGTTTCGAACAACCTCGGGGGAGGGCTGGTCGTGGGGGAAATGAAGGCACCGGACCTGGAGGAGTTGCGGGCGTTCACGACGCGGTTGCGGTGCGTCGAGGCGTGTGGTGATGCCGGGTTGGGGAT
>NZ_NHML01000078.1:0-6525 GCF_002165735.1 Rhodococcus sp. NCIMB 12038 | reverse complement strand
CGACAACACCACACCCTCGAACACCACCGCCGGCGCATCCGGAGACCGCACCACCTGCGCCTCGAACAACTCCACCAACGTCGAACTCGGCACCGCCTGCGACGTCGCATTCCACGACCCGACCACCAACCCCCGCTCACCCGCCCCCAGAACCTCCACATCCCCCACCGCGGTGCCCGGATCCCCGGCGACCGTCTCGAGGATCCGGACCAGGCGGTCGGCGAGCGTGGTGACGGTGGCCCGGTCGAGGATTCCCGGCTGGTAGCGCAGGCTCAGCCGCAGTCGCGGTTCGACGATCGTCAGCAGCGTGACCGGGTAATGCGTGGCGTCGCGGGCATCGAGACCGGTCACCCGCACGCCGCCGATGTCGGTGCTCTCGTCCAGTCCGGACGTGTCGATCGGGTACGACTCGAACACCGACAGCGTGTCGAACAGGTTGCCCAGGCCCATCCGCGACTGGAGGTCGCCGAGGCCGAGGTGATGGTGGTCGAGCAGGGCCGTCTGCTCGTCCTGCAGGCGGGCGAGCAGTCCCGCGACGGTCTCGTCCGGGTCCAGTCGCACGCGCACCGGCACCGTGTTGATGAACAGTCCCAGCATGTTCTCGACACCGGACAGTTGCGGCGGACGACCGGACACGGTGGCGCCGAAGATCACGTCGTCGCGGGAGACCAACCGGGACAACAGCACCCCCCACGCTGCCTGGATCACCGTATTCATGGTGACACCGACGCCTGCGGCTGTGGTGGCAAGTCCGTCGAGAATCCCGGCCGGCAGGTCGACGTCGAGTTCGTGGGGCACACCGTAGAGCGCTGCGGACGCATGCGGCGCCACCAGGGTCGGTTCCTCGATACCGTCGAGTGCTCGTTCCCAGGCCTGGGCCGACCGTTCCGTATCCCGGTTCGCGACCCATTCCAGGTACGTGCGGTACGAGGGCGGCTCCGGGAGTCCGGCCGGGTCGCCGCCTGAGGCATAGCGGACCAGCAGTTCCCGCACGAGCAGCGGCATCGACCAGCCGTCGAGAATGATGTGGTGGTTCGTGATCGAGAGGACGAATCTTCCTGGTGCGGTGTGGAACAGCGTCAGCCGGAGCAGCGGCGGCCGGGCGAGATCGAAGCGAGCACTCCGGTCCTCGTCGAGAAGCCGCACGAGTTCCGTCTCGGTCCCGGCGATGGTGAGATCGACCTCCCGCCACGGCACCTCCACCGCGTCGAGAACGACCTGCGCGGGTACCCCGTCGTCGTACACGAACGCGGTGCGCAGATTCGCGTGGCGAGCCAGCAGTCCGGCGGCGGCCGCGCGCAGGCGAACCGTGTCGACCTCGCCTTCGAAGTCGATCCGCAGTTGGGCCGTGTAGACGTCCATCGACTCCGCGGCCAGCGAGGCATGGAACAGCAACCCCGACTGCAGCGGAGACAGCGACCACACGTCCTGCAGCGCCGGGAACCGCTGCTCCCAGCGGTCGATCTGCTGCTGGTTCGCCGGCACCAACGGAAGGTCGGACGGTGTCAGCCCGCCCGCGTCCGGTCGTGCCGTGTGCGCGGCGAGTCCCTGCAAGGCACGGCGCCACAGGTCCGCGAACGCCGCGACCTCGGTCTCGGGGAGGACGCCGGTTGGGAACGCGAACGACGCCCGCAGTCGGGGCCCGTCGGGAGTGTCGGAGACGAAGGCGTTGATGTCGATCACGGAGGCGACTGGCATGTCGGGGTTCCTGGTGCCGCCGAGTGTGCTCTCCACCGGCAGCCAGTCGTCGCCTCCGCCGGTGAGGGTCACCCGGCCGAGATAGTTGAAACTGACTTGTGGAGAGCGGAATCGGCGAAGTGCCTCCGACGTCTCGTCGTCCAGGTAACGCAGCAGTCCGAAACCGATGCCGTGATCCGGGATCGCGAGCAATTGCTCCTTGACGGCCTTGACCGCCTGCCCTGCCGCGGCGCCGCCTGCCAGGGCGTCGTCGACATCGAGTCCGGTGAGATCCAACCGCGCCGGATACACGGTGGTGAACCACCCGACGGTGCGGGACAGGTCAGCGCCCGGGACGATCTGCTCCTCGCGGCCGTGGCCTTCGAGGGTGAGCAGCGCGTCCGGCACAGCGGCGCCGCGTTCCCGCCGCCAGGCGATCAGTGCCAGCGTGACCGCGGTGAGCAACCCGTCGCCCACCGTCCCGTGGAATGCACCCGGCAGCGTGGTGAGCAGGGCGTCGGTCACAACCGGCGGCACGTCGACCGTGACGGTGCCGACGGTCGCGTCGACGTCGATCACCGGATCCAGCGGGCGCGAACCGATCAGCGGATCGGGGCCGTCGAGGATCTTCTCCCACGACGCGAGTTCGCCCGTCCGGGTCCGCACGGCCTCGGACAGGCCGTGCGACCATCGCCGCATCGACGTTCCGACTTCCGGCAGCGCGGGTGTGAGTCCGGCCTGGAGTCGGCCCGCCGCCGACGCGAGATCCGCCACGAGAATCCGCCAGGAGACACCGTCGACCACGAGGTGGTGCACCACCACGAGCAGTCGCCCGACGTCGTCCGGGACGTCGAACCAGACCACGCGCACCATGCGGGCGGCGGCCGGGTCCAGGTGGTCGGCCGCAGCATCGAGTTCGGCGCCGGCGAGTGTGGTGAAGCCTTCTCCCTGCACCGTTTCGACCGGCACCCGGCGGACGTCCGCCGGTATCGAACCCGCAGGCAGCACGTCCATACCGTCCGCGGACACCCGCGCCCGGAGCATGTCGTGCCGGTGCAGTACCGCCTCGACGGCGCCGACGAGCACCTCGTGAGTGAGACCGGCGGGGGCGGCCAGCAGCAGTGCCTGTGAGAACCTGTCGAGCCGTCCGCCGCTGCGCTCGAACATCCAGCGCGCGACGGGTGTCAGCGGCAGGGGGCCGATGCCACCGCCCGGCAACTCGCCGAGAGCGACGGTGCCGTCGTGGTCGAATCGCGCGGCCGCGGCGAGTCCGGCGACGGTTCGGTGGTCGAATACGTCTCGGGGAGAGAGGATCACACCGGAAGCTCGTGCGCGGGCCACCAACTGGATGGACAGGATGCTGTCGCCGCCGAGGGAGAAGAACGAATCGTCCGCGCCGACCGAATCCAGTCCGAGCACGTCCTCGAACAGTCCGGCGAGAAGTTCCTCGGTCTCGGTCTGCGGCGGCCGGCTTCCGGTCCCGGTGAAGTCGGGTGCCGGAAGGGCTGTGCGGTCGAGCTTTCCGTGAACGGTGAGGGGAAGCGAGTCGAGTACCACGAGCGCGGCCGGAACCATGTACGTCGCCAGCCGGCCGGCGGCGAAGTCGAGGACTGCCCGCGAATCGATCGTTGCACCGGGTTCGGGCACCACGTACCCGATCAGCCGGTCGCCGACGCCGTCGGCGTGCCACACGCTCGCCGCCGCGTGGGCGACGGAGTCGTGGGTGAGCAGCGCCGACTCGACCTCGCCGAGTTCGATCCGGAAGCCCCGGATCTTCACCTGGGAATCGGTGCGCCCGAGGTACTTCAACTGGCCGTCGGGGAGCCAGCGCGCCCGGTCCCCGGTGCGATACATCCGGCTGCCCGGTGGACCGAACGGATCGGCGACGAAGCGTTCGGCGGTGAGCGGGTGCCGCCGGCGGTAGCCGCGTGCAAGGGCCGGACCTGCGAGGTACAACTCCCCGGCGACACCGGCCGGTACCGGGTGCAGTCGTGAGTCGAGCACGGTCTCGGCGAAACCGAGGGTGGGTGTGCCGATGGTGACCGGTTCGCCCGGCACCAGTTGGTCGCTGATACTCGACACGACCGTCGCCTCGGTCGGCCCGTACGCGTTGAACATGCGCCTGCCCGGCGCCCACCGGGCGACCAGTTCGGGCGGACACGCCTCACCGCCGGTCACGACGCACTCGAGGGCGGTGAGTCCGGCGGGGTCGACCGACGAGAGCGCCGCCGGAGTGACGAAGCAGTGCGTGACGCGCTCGGTTTCCAGCAACCGCGCCAGTTCGGCGCCGCCGTAGACCGACGGTGGTGCGATCACCATCGTCGCTGCCGCACCGACCGCCAGCAGCAGTTCGAGGACGGACGCATCGAAACTCGGTGATGCGAAGTGCAGGGTCCGGGATTCGGGTGTCGTGCCGAACGTCTCCCGCTCCTGGCCCGCGAAGGCGGCGAGGCCGCGGTGGGTGGTGACCACGCCCTTCGGGGTGCCGGTCGACCCCGACGTGTAGATGAGGTACGCCGGATTGTCGGCCCGGATGGGCGCGATCCGTTCGTCGTCGCTGATCGCCGACGACGGATGGCGCGACATTTCGTCCTCGATGCCGGGGTCGTCCAGCACCAGCCACGGCACGACGTCGGGCAGTGCGCCTCGTTGCGCGGATCCGGTCAGCCCGCACGCGGCGCCGGAGTCGGTGAGCATGTATTCGATCCGCGCCGGTGGGTGATTCGGGTCCACGGGGAGGAAGGCAGCTCCCGACTTCGCGACCGCCCAGACGGCCAGCACGGATTCGACGGACCGCGGCACACACAGCGCGACCACCGACTCGGGTCCGACACCGCGCTCGATCAGCATGCGGGCCAACCGGTTCGAACTCCTGTCGAGGTCTGCGTAGCGGACGTCACTTCCGGCGAAGACCAGCGCCGTGGCCTCCGGATCGTGCGCGACCGCGTCGGCCATCAGGTCCGGCAGCGTCCGTGGCGCGACGGCCGCGCCACCCGGCACCGGGGCGAGCAGGGCCCGCTCCAGGGATCCGAGGATGTCGATGTCGCCGACCAGGGCGCCGGGGTCGGCGGTGACCGCCGTGAGGATGCGCACGAGTCGTTCCGCGAAGCCGATCGCCGTGTCCTCGTCGAAGAGGTCGGTCGCGTAGCCGAGACCTGCGGCGATGCCTGCCGGGTTGCCGTGTTCGTCGAACTGCTCGGCCAGGGTCCATTGCAGATCGAAGTTGGCGGAATCGATCTCGAAGTCGATGTTCCGGACCTGCAGGTCCGGCAGTTCCAGCGTGGGGCGTTCGATGTCCTGGAACTCGAGCATCACCTGGAACAGTGGCGCGTACGCCGTGACCCGGGACGGGCTCAGGACCTCCACCACCCGTTCGAACGGGACCTCCGCGTGCGTGAAGGCACCCAGATCGGTTTCCCGGACACGACCGAGGAACTCGGCGAAGGTGTCGCCGCCGTCGACATGGGTGCGCAGGACGAGGGTGTTGACGAACATGCCGACCACGTCGTCGAGTTCGCGTTCGCCGCGACCGGCGACCGGAGTCCCGACGGCGATGTCGTCCGCGCCGCTCACGCGTGCCAGCACGACCGCCAGCGCGGCATGCAACGTCATGAACACCGTGGTGGTGTGTTCCCGCGCCAGCCTCACGATGCCGGCGTGAATGTCCGGGTCGATCAGGAACTCGACGTGACCGCCGCGAAGTGACCGGACTGCGGGCCGGGGACGGTCGGTGGGCAACTCCAGCAGTTCGGGCAGGTCCGACAGCGTCGTGGTCCAGTAGGCGAGCTGCCGCGCAATGGGCGACTGTTCATCGGATTCCGATCCCAGCCACTCCCGTTGCCACAGCGCGTAGTCGGCGTACTGCACGTCCAGGGGTGCCCAGTCCGGGGCGGACCCGCTCGCCCGGGACGCGTACGCGGCCATGACGTCCCGGGCCAGCGGTGCCATCGAGAAGCCGTCGGCGGCGATGTGATGGACCACTACCGCGAGCACGTGTACGTTGTCGTCGAGCCGGAACAGTCGTGCGCGCAGCGGCACCTGCGTGGTGACGTCGAATCCGGCGGACAGCAATGTCAGCGATTGTTCGCGGAGTTCGGCTTCACCGGGCACAGCGACCGGTTCGAGGTCGGGCACCGCACTCGCCGCGGGCAGGATCACCTGGCGGGGGCCGTCGTCGGAGAGGGGGAAGAGGGTGCGCACGGCCTCGTGCCGTTCGATGACGTCGGCGACCGCCGCCTGGAGCGCGGGCACGTCGAGCCGGCCGTCGAGCCTCAGTGCGAAGGCGACGTTGTAGGCGGAGGAGGACGTGTCGAACTGGTTGATGAACCACATCCGCTGCTGGGCCGGCGACACGGGGACTTCCGCGGTGCCTTCCCTCGGTTTCAGCGGGGGGCGGGCCTCGAGCCCGTCCTGCGACTCGGCCAGCAGCGCCAGACCCGCGACGGTGGGGGCGTCGAACACGTCGCGTAGTCCGATCCGGTCTCCGACGACCGCATTGATCCGGGCCACCAACCGGGTGGCGATCAGCGAGTTCCCGCCAAGGTCGAAGAAGTTGTCGTGTGCGCCTACCCTGTCGAGTCCGAGCAGGTCGGCGCAGACGGCGGCCACGATCTCTTCGATCGGGGTCCGAGGGGCCACGAAACCTTCGGTCATGCTGCCGAATTCGGGGGTCGGCAACGCCTTCCGATCGAGCTTGCCGTTCACCGTCACCGGCAACTCCGGCAACACCACCACCACCGACGGCACCATGAACCCCGGCAACACCACCGCCGCCGACTCCCGCACCGCCCGATCGTCCACCACCATCCCGGCCGCCGGCACCACATACCCCGCCAGATACTCCCCCGC
>NZ_NHML01000024.1:0-149452 GCF_002165735.1 Rhodococcus sp. NCIMB 12038 | reverse complement strand
GCGTGGTGGATCATCGACGTCGAAAGCCACAACACCCGCTGCCGGATCGATTCGAGCGTCTCCAGGTCCACCGAACCGCCGGGCCGGGTGGCCGGGGTTGCGGTCCCGTGATCGACGGACAGGGTGTTGTGCATCGGACTCTCTTTCCTCACAAGTGCGGAGCGCTGCGAACGGCAGCAGGAACGGCTTTCCGCCGTCGTAGCGGCGGAGCATTCCGCTCGACCGGCGATGGGTGAGTGCGGTCTGTGCGGCATCGGAATGGCGACGATGATCGGATCTGGTCTGACGACCATCGACTGTCATAACAGTGGACCAGGGTTTTACTGTCTGCGCAATAGGCGGTGTCGAAAATGAGCAGAATGCGCACTGCGGGCCAATCGGGGCACGGTGGGATTGGCACAATGCCACGCACGCGCAGAGCGATCGGATCGACGTCGAGTGGGAGACTGTCGACTACCAGTCCGCTCGACGGCTTGTGACATGCCGCCGAATGGTATGTCCAGCATGCGCTCTCACGATGGTGTCGAGGAGCGGGCGCGATTGTGCTGGAGACGTTCCGCGTAGTCGATATACCAGTCGAGGGTGCCGGTGTCGGCGACGGTGGCGAGGTTGATCGCGGTCTCGGGGGCGACGCCTTGAATCAGCTTCTTGATGGGAATCTCGAGTCGCTTGCCGGTGCGGGTGGTGGGAATTGCCGGTACATCGATGATGTCGTCGGGGACGTGCCGGGGAGAGGTCTCCCTCCGGATGGTGGTGCGAATCTTCTCCGTGAGGGCTTCGTCGAGGTCGTACCCGTCGCGCAGTACCACGAACAGCGGCATGTGGTATCCACCGTTCGGTAGTTCGGCGCCGATCACGAGGGCCTCGGCGATCTCGGGGAGCGCTTCGACGGCTTGGTAGATGTCGGCCGACCCCATCCGGACACCGCCGCGGTTGATCGTCGAGTCCGATCGCCCGTGGACCACGCAGCCGCCGTCCGCTTCCATGGTGATCCAGTCGCCGTGCCGCCACACTCCGGGATAGACCTCGAAATAGGCCTCCCGGTAGCGGCGTCCGTCCGGATCGTTCCAGAAGTAGATCGGCATCGACGGCATCGGTTCGGTGATCACCATCTCCCCGACTTCGCCGACGACCGCCGCACCGGCTTCGTTCCAGGCCTGGACGTCGACACCGAGGTAGGGGCCTTGGAGTTCCCCCACCCGAACGGGGGAGAGCGGGTTCGCGCCGATGAAGCCGGTGGCGACGTCGGTGCCGCCGCTGTCCGATCCCAGATGCACGTCCGCGCTGACCGCGTCGTAGACCCATCGCCAGGTGGTGTCCGGCAGAGGGGAACCGGTCGACATGATCGACCGCAGCGTCGACAGGTCGAAGTCGGTGCCGGGCCGGGTGCCGGCCTTCTCGCACAGCGTCAGGTACGCCGCGCCGGTGCCGAATCTGGTGGCCCCGTAGCGGGCGCAGATGTCGAACTGGTGGTCGGGCCGTCCGAAGGTGGGACTGCCGTCGTAGGTGATCACGGTGGCGCCGACCGCGAGGACGTCGACCAGCATGTTCCACACCACCCAGGCGGTGCTCGCGGCGATGAACACCCGATCTGCGCGACCGAGGTCGTAGTGCAGCGCGTTGGCCTTGAGCGCTTCGAGCAGAATCCCTCCGTGCGAGTGCACGATGCCCTTGGGTAGGCCGGTGGTGCCGGAGCTGTAGAGGATCCACAGCGGATGATCGAACGGTACTTGCTCGTATTCGGGTTGGGCATCCCCGACGACGAGGTCGGCGTAGTCGGCGACATCTTGCCGGTGCGCCCCTTCGAGGGGGAGGCCCAGGTTTGCGACGACGATGGCGTGCCGCACCGTCGGGAGCTGGTCCAACAGGGCCGTGAAGACGTCCCGTCGGTCGATGCGCTTACCGTTGAACTGGTAGCCGTCCACTCCGATCAGCACGGTCGGCTCGATTTGCGCGAACCGGTCGACAAGTCCTTTGACGCCGAAATCCGGTGCGCAGCATGACCATACCGCGCCGACGCTGGCCGCGGCCAACACCGCGACGACGGTAGGGGCGATGTTCGGCAACATTGCGGCGATGCGGTCGCCGGGCCGCACTCCGATCTCACGGAAGTAGGCGGCGAGGTTGGCTACCTGAGCGACCAGATCGGTGCGGGAGAGTTCGCCGGTAGCGCCGGTTTCGTCGACCGAGATGATCGCCGGACCGGTCTGATCCGTATGACGGAGCAGATTTTCGGCCCAGTTCAGCTCAGCGCCGGGGAACCATCGGGCACCGGGCATCCGCCGGTCGGGGAGCACCGTCTGCGCCGGCGTCGAGGCGATGACGTCGAAGTACTCCCAGATCGAGCGCCAGAACGTCTCGACATCACCGATCGACCAACGCCAGAGGGAGTCGAAGTCGGTGGTCTCGACATTCTTTTCAGCTGCGAGCCATCGTTGGTACCGGCTGATGTTCGAGGCCGAGACTCGCCCGGGCGGCGGCGTCCACAACACTTCATGTCCTGCCGCGGTCATTGTGTGCTTCCTTTCCGGTGCTCCCGGCACCACGGGCCGACTCCAATCGTGGACGGCCCGTGGTGCGGGTGTTCGTGCGGTGTGTCAGCGCGAGAGTACGGCGCCGAGTGCGCGGGTGAGTTCGTCCGCGGGGTCGCCTGCCGCTCCGGCGCTGCGCCAGGCCACGTGGTTGTCCGGACGGACCAGGATCGCCCCGGTGTCGTCGATCTCGCGGAGCTCGTTCCAGCGACCGGTGGGATCGGTGTAGTCGGAGTTCTCGCCGATCTGCGCGACCTTGATCTGGACCCCGAACTTGTCCTTGGCCAGCCGGGCGGCGTCGGACCACGCGTCACCGTCCGCCGCGGTGATCAACACGAAGTGAGTGTTGTTCCCGGCGAGATCGTGAGTGGAGAGCTGCCGCCCGTCGTGTTCGAGCCAGGCATGGGGCAGGCGGTGCCCGGGACGGGTGGTGGGGTAGTAGATGTTTCCCATCGGGTCGCGTGGCGGTGCCTCGGTGCCGTCCGGAACGAGTGCTCCGTCCCGGTAGGAGAAGCCGATTTCGAGGTCGTGGGCCTGGAATTCGGTGCGCTGAGTGCTGATCACCTCGGATGCACGGGCGCGGCGGGTTTCGCCCATCGGGGTGTCGGAGAAGTAGTCCCGGAACACCTGGATCTGCGCTTCGAGGGGCTGGCCGGGGATCAGGCCGAGTCCGGCGTCGATGACCATGTGGTTGAGGAAGGTGAACATGGCCCAGTCGACGTTGCGCATGCCGACGAGACGGCGTTCGGGCTCGTAGGTGTCGAGCAGAGCGGGGGCGGCATCGCCGTTGATCACCGCGGCCAGCTTCCAGACCAGGTTGTGGGCGTCCTGGAGGGCGGTGTTCAGACCGAGTCCGGTGGTCGGTGGGTGCCGGTGGGCGGCATCGCCGGCGAGGAAGACGCGGCCGACCTGGTACTTGTCGGCGAGCACGCCCTCGAGGATCCAGTGGCTGACCTTGTGCACCTGAAGTTCGAGATCCGGCAGTTTGAGCAGCTCCCGCAGCCGCGGAACGATCGCCTCTTCGTCGAAGCGAGCGGGGTCGTCCGGCCGGAAGGTGAAATGCAGGACGAATTCTTCCGAGTGCTTGCCCCACGTGGGCCCCATGGCCGCCATGGCGCCGCTGCTCCACGATCCGGCGCCCTCAGGGTTGAGCAGCCAGGTGATCAGGACGTCGTCCTCCCAGTACTGCGACAGGTCGGCGGTGAAGTGGGTGCTGACCATGTCGAGGATCCCGGTCGGGCCCTCCATCGTCACCCCGAGTTCGGGTCCGACGGTCTTGCCGCCGTCGGCGGCGACCATGTACTGGGCGTGGACGGTGTAGGTCTCCTGCGTGTCGCGGTCGAGGATGATGGCGCGGATCCCGCTCTCGTCCTGCTCGAAGGAGACGAGTTCGCGACCGAAGTGGATCGAGTCCGGTGCCCTCTTCTCCGCATGTTCGCGCAGCAGCGGCTCGAGCCGGATCTGCGGGTAGTTGCTGGACGGACACGGGCTGTCGACCGCGTATTCGCTCTCGAGTCGTCCGCCGCCGAACGATTCGAGGGTATACAGGGTGCGCCCGTCCAGTTCGCCGTCACCGCCGAGGGAGGTCACCCACCGGGTCTTGCCCATGTTCTTCGGCGGCGTGCCCACCGCGTAGATCGAGTCCGCGACCCCGACCTGACGCAGCACTTCCATGCTGCGCTGATTGAGGTAGTGAGCCTTGGGCAGGTGCGAGGTGGTGCTGTGCCGTTCGACGAGGTGATGGTCGATGCCGTGCTCGGACAGCAGGATCGAGGTGGTCAATCCACACCCGCCTCCACCGACGACGAGTACGGGGACGGTGATGTCAGACATGGTCGGTGCTCCTGGAAATAGCGGTGAGAGGGTGTGGACGGTTCGTGGCGGCGAAGCGGTGCCGCATCTCGCCGATGGTGTCGGCGCGGCTGACGAGTTCGTCGTCGACGCCGATGAGTCGTTTCGGGTCGCGGGTGAAACCGATGCCCGAGGGGGTTCCGGTGAAGATGAGGTCGCCGGGGCGCAGCGGCACGATCGACGACAGGTAGGACACCAGGACCGGGATCGGGAAGATCAGATGCCGGGTCCGGGATTTCTGCATCAGCTCGCCCGAGAGGATCGTGCTGATCTCGATGTCGTCGGGGTCGTCGAACTCGTCAGGGGTGACCAGCACCGGCCCGATCGGTGCGAATCCGGCGAAGGACTTGCCGAGGTTGAACTGCTGGGGCGGGGGGCCGGACAGTTGCAGGTCCCGTTCGGACAGATCCTGGCCGAGGGTCAGGCCGGCAACATGGTCCCAGCCCGCGGAGGTGGGGACATTTCTTGCTTCCTTGCCGATGACCGCCACGAGTTCGACTTCGAAATCCACCGACCCCCCGGGGTGTTCGATGGTGTCGTAAGGTCCGGTGACGGAGGCGGGGAACTTGGTGAACACGAACGGGGCGTCGGGCAGTGTCAGCCCGGATTCCTCGACGTGGTCGGCGTAGTTCACGCCGACGGCGAAGATCTGTCCGGGACGAGGTACCGGAGCGCCGAGCTCCGACTCGTCCACCGCAGCCCCGTCGGTGAAGTCCACCGTCCGTGCCCAGGTGGTGAACTCGTCCCAGCGGGCGTAGATCTGCTGAGGGTCTGCCGAGAACTGTCGCCCACTGGCTGTCTCGACGTCGACGGCGACTCCGTCGGCTACCACGTGGAGTCGTCCGGATTGGTTTGCCACACGCATGAAAGATGTCCTTCGGGGAGGGAGGGAGGGAGGAGTGCCGCTGCAATAGGCCCGCGCGTGGGCAGGATCAGCTGGTCAGCGCTGCCATCGGGTCGGGAAGATCGGGGCTGGTCTGCAGGGCCCAGGAGTGGGTGGTGATCTCCGAGACCGGGGTGCCCTCCGTCAGAGCCTCCCGCATTTTCTCCGGGACGAACGAGACACCGACCGGGTTGTTGCCGTACTCCGGTCCGTTCATGTAAGCCGTCGCCTCGTCGGGGGTGGTGAAGTTGTCGATCTGTAGCTCGACGAAGTTTCCGTCCGGGTCCTGGTAGTACAGCGACGTCGTCACCCCATGCTGGATCGGCACCTTCGGTTCGATCCCCTTCTCCTTCAGCGAGTCGTACCGATCGAGAAGGTCCCCGAGGGTGTCGAAGGTGTAGGCGGTGTGATGCATGCCCGCCGCGCCGGGGTTGCGCGGTTCGAGCTGTACGGGGGCACCCAGCAGCGCGACGCGGTGGTGTTCCTCGTCGAACGTGATGAAGCACAGGCCGTGTCCCTCATACACCACGTGCGCTTCCAGCACGGTGCAGTACCAGTCGCGCATCTCCTCGAACCGGCTCGTCTGCAATACGACGTGCGCGAACTTGGGAGTGGCGGTCATCGTTGACTCCTTCGATTCTCGCGGTCGGCGACCGCGCGGGATATGTGAAATCCGGTTACCGGATGTCCGTTCGACGGCTGCGTGTGTCACCTGACACGCCTGCTATACCTGATAACCAGTTGCCGTCCCCGGTCGCGGACCCGTGTGGTCCTCGTCACGTAGTTGTCTCACAATTTCACGAGATTTCGTCGGGGATAGCCACTGGCTGCGAAACAGGAACCTCGACAAAAATTGGTCTACAGCCCAAAGCGGGAGGTGGCTGGTTGTACCGTAAGACCGGATCGGAAGGAGGTCAGGTGCCGCACTGGACTCGTGAACTCTCGGGAATGCGCCCCCGGCAATCGGAGCGCGAGTGGCTCAGTCCGGACGCCGAGCGCATTCGTGCCGTCCTCGGTGACGGCGCTGTGACCTGGGCCGTCGAAGTCGGTCAGGACATCGCCGCCAAGATCTTGTTGAAAGTTCCCGCAGCAGGGGACGGTGCGCCACTCATGGACGAGATCAGGCGGGCGACCACGGCGACCGTGTTTCGGGCCCTGACACTGGTCACCGGTCTCGGCGAGCCGGATACTCCATTGGCCAGTGCGGAGGTCGAGGAGATCGCCGCCGACTTCGCCCGGCGAGGCATGAAACTCGACGATCTGCTCCGGACCATCCGCGTCGGCTACGCCGTTCTGGCTGCCGCGCTGCTCGACGCGGCGACCCGCTTGATCCCACCGAACGAAAGCAGCGCTGAACTGCGCCGCATCTCACTGCTGCTCTTCGAAGTGCTCGACGATTTCACCGGCGTAGCCGCCTCGGCCTTCCTCGAGGAGCAGAGCGCCTGGGCGGCGGGGGTATCCGCGGCGCGGCTCGATCTCGTCACCAAGATCATCGCAGCGGATCCCGTCGACCCGGTCCACGCCGAACGAGTACTCGGCTACCCACTTGCCGGCCAGCATGTAGCCCTGATCGCCTGGAGCGGCCCACATTCGAGCCACGACCTGCGGGCCGTCGTAGACCCGGTACTTCGTCAGTGGGGAACGCCGACGGCCTCACTGGTGGTACCCGTCGGGCTGCAAGCGATCTGGGCGTGGGGTGCCGTCACTCCGGATCCGACGCACGCCCTGACGACCGCCCTGCCCACCTTCGGTGACACCTTCGTCGTCGCCGGCCAGCTCGGGTCCGGGATCGACGGATTCCGCAGAAGCCACCTCGAGGCCCTGGCAGTCGAGCGGCTGGTGCGGCTGCGGGTGGGCGGTCCGCCGACCACCACCGCGCATGAGCACATCGCCCTCGAAGTGCTGCTGCTCGCCGATCCGGAGGCTGCGGTGCGGTTCGCGTCCCGCCTGCTCGGACCGCTTGCCGACGACGACCCACGCATGGCGGATCTGCGGTCGACCTTGAGTCTCTATCTCGACATGGACCACAGCCTCGCCAAAGTAGCTTCCGTGGAGCATATTTCGAGAAATACGGTGACCTATCGGGTGCAGAAAGCCATGAGTCTGTGCAAACCCTCCGGTGAATCGACCACCGAGCTGCGTGCGGCGCTCCGCATTTACGAGTGGCTCCGAGACGCCCCCATCGCTCAGTGGTAGCGCTCGCAGGTTGACGGGGCGAACCCGCCACCCAACTGGTGTAGAAACCAAAAGTCGGCGACAACGCTGGGCTCTGCAGTAGTGCGGATTGGGTACCTGATGCGGTCTACTTGTGGTGTAGGACACAGCGGGCCGTGAAAGCCCGAAGGTCAGCGTCCCCCGTCCCGTCGGTTCTCCATGGGTCGTTGCGCGTAGAGCCGCAGTCGACAGAAGGAAGATTTACCATGCCTACCTCCTCGAGTTCTGTCCAGGAAACGTTCAAAGACGTGATGGCACACGTGGCCACTCCGGTCGCCGTCGTGACCTCCATGGACGGCGGCCTGCCCTTCGGCACTACCGTCAGCGCCTTCACCTCGCTGTCGATGACACCCCCGATGGTCCTGGTCTCCCTGGACCGCGGATCGGAGACACTCGAACTGATCACGGCATCGAAGAAGTTCGGATTGAACGTGTTGGGTCGCGACCAGCAAGTCATTGCACTCAAGTTCGCGAAGAAGGGCGGAATCGGCAAATTCCAGGGCGTGCGGTGGGACGTCGAGCACGACCTTCCCCGAATCGCCGGCGCCGCCGGCTGGATCGCCTGCCACGTCGAGCAGCTCGTCGAGGGCGGAGACCATGTGGTCGTGCTCGGCAATGTCGTTGCCGCAGAGAACAATTACAGCGAACCTCTCACCTATCACCGCCGCGTCTTCGGCACGCACTCGGCACTCGAACCCGCATAGCACTGCCAGCGCTCGATTACGCCGCGACCAACATCATTCGGCAGCAGCATCGAAATAATCTGCAAAGGAAGGCACGCCATGACGACCTCGTTCGCGCCCCGCGCCGCACACCATCGGGCATGGTCGACAATCACAGCCGGTAGCCGCGCCCTCGCCGCCGGCGAGCTGATCATTCTCAGCCATCACCGCCGCGTCGTGCTCGTCGGGTGCGCCGGCGCCGCGACCACCGAGCAGATGGCCTTCCTGATCCGCCACACCACCGGGTTTTTGCAGGTGGCGCTGCACGAAGAGATTTGTGACCGTCTGGTACTGCCTGAGGCGACCCCGACGGTTCGGGTCACCTCCACGCCCGGGCATGGCCAGTGTGTCACCGTTGACGCCGCCGTCGGCGTCACCACAGGGATCTCCGGCGCCGACCGGGCGCGCACGGCCCGCATCCTCGCCGACCCGACCACCGACCCCGGCGACCTCACCCGGCCCGGGCACCTGGTCCCGGTGCGTGTGACACCCACAGAGTTTCGTACGCGTCTGACCACCGCGTCAGTCGTGCTCGCGCTCACCGACGCTGCAGCGACCCAATACTCGGGAGCGGTATTCGCCGAACTCGACGGCATCGCCGACCCGATCAGTGTCGGCGATGGACATGATGCGGAGATCCTCGCCGACCGGTACGGACTGACACTCGTCGCCGGTCCGGATCCGAAGGACAACGTTCGCTGACACTCCGGCCGGGCCGCGCGCCTCGGGCACAGCCGAATTCACCAGCATCCACACACATCCGGCGCGGTCCCCGCGTGCCCTGAGCTGTCCTTCCATAGCGCGCACCACAAGAAACGAACACCCACACCGGAGGAAACAATGGATACCACCCGCACCGAACTCATGGACCGGGTCCACGACCTGGTACCGGCCTTCGCCGAACGCGCACAGAAGACCGAGGAAAACCGTGCTCCCCTCGACGAGACGATCACCGACCTCATCGACTCGGGAATCCTGGCCACGCTGACGCCCAAGGCGTACGGCGGGCTCGAACTCGGACTCGACGTCGCCGCCGAGATCGTCCGCACCATCAGCGCGGCCTGCCCGTCGACCGGATGGGTCACCTCCTTCTACATCGGAGCGGCATGGCGAGTGAACATCTTCACCGAACGGGCGCAACGAGAGGTGTTCGCCGACAAGCCCTACACTCTGACCGCCGGTACCGCGGCCCCGCTCGGGCAGGTGCAGAAGGTCGACGGCGGCTACCGCATTTCCGGGCAGACGGCATGGAACTCCGGCTCGGTGCACGCTGAATGGTTCACCTTCGCCGGCGTCGTGTTCGAGGAGGGCAGCGCCCCTACTCCGTTGTGGTTCCTCGTGCCCCGCGAGGACGTCAAGATCCTCGACACCTGGTACATCGCCGGCATGTCCGGGACCGGCAGCAATGACGTCAGTGTCGACGACGTCTTCGTTCCGGACTACCGCACCGGTCCGTTCGCCCTCGCCCTCGCCGGCGCCGCTCCCGGGCAGCTGGTTCACTCCAATCCCATGTACCACCTGCCCTTCCTGCCGTTCGCGATGGCCGAGGTCACCCCGGTCGTCGTCGGTGCTCTGCGGGGTGCGACGGATGCGTTCGTCCAGCGCACCCGGGACCGGCAGGGAACCATCAGCCAGGAGAAGGCCTCCGGCAAACAGGCCGCCCAGATGCGGCTCGGCCGGGCGCTGGCCGCCGCGGACGCCGCCGAAACCCTCCTCGACGCCTTCTTCGAACGCCTCACCGCACAGCGACCCGAGCAGTCCGACCCTCGCGATCGTGCCGAAATGAAGCTCAAGGCAGCCTATCTGGCGGATCTGGCCCGTAACGCCCTCAACGACATGGTGCGCGGAATCGGCGGCGACGGCTACCGGAACTCGGCACCGATTCAGCGATTCTTCCGTGACCTGTCCGTGCTGTCGGTGCACGCCTTCCTCGACATCGACACGGCCTCGGAAACGATCGGCCGGTTCACCCTCGACCTCCCCGTGTCCGATCCGCTCCTCTGACGAGCTGTTTACCCCAAGCGTTTCCGGGGAATTTCCGTCACATCAGTAGAGAAAGAGAGTCCGCGATGACCACAGTCACGACCGAGATCGAGACGACTCGCAAACTTCTTCAGGCCGCCGACACCGACATCGCAGCGTTCTTCGACTTCTTCACCGAGGACTGCGTCTTCCGCATGGGCAACAACGACCCCGTCATCGGCAAGAGCGCGATCCAATCCTGGGTAGCGAAGTACCTGACCTCGGTGGCATCGATACGCCACGAGATCATCGAAGAATGGTCGGAGGGCAATGTGGCCGCGCTCCGGGTCGAGGTCACCTACACCTTGCAGAACGGCGAATCCTTCACACTCCCGGCCGTGACGCGCACCCGCGTCGAGCACAACAAGGTGACCGAGTACCTGATCTTCATGGACCCCAGTCCCGTTACCTCTGACACCATGCAGTAGACCGTTTACTGTCGGCCGCCTTTCTTTCGGGGACTGCTCCCTCGTCGAGAACTACACTGCGACAAGAATTTCCTGGGACAGCCCAGCTCTGCGATCTCTCGTGCCGGTGGCGGACGGCTTCCACACCGACCTCGACCAGCGCGCTGGGCAGCGTTCGCTCAGAATCGCGCTCGGCGAAGCGATCACGGCCGTCGTCATCGTCGCCTCTGAGCAGATCCGCGGCGGCGGTGACCCGGGCACTGCCGCCGCGGTGAAGCCAAGTCGGCGCCCTTGTCGCCGCGGTCTTCCTCCCGTCGCGGCCGGAGTGACGACGTCGATGTGGCGTGACTCGTGGTCGCAGAGTGGGACAGGACCGAGGAGAGGTGGCTGGCCCGTGGTCCTGGAACCAAGCCAGCCACCTGAGGTCCTCGTGGCTGTGCGCTCAGATGAAGGACGTGATCTGAGGTTGTCCCAGCATCTCGCGGCCATACACCTCGTACTGGACGGTCGCCATCTGCAGTGGATGACTGTTGCTGGCCTGAACGTCGCGGAAAAGGCGCTGCACCGGATTCGACCGTGCGATACCCGAGCCGCCACCGAGGCTGAAGATGAGGTTTGCCGCAGAACGGCACAGGTCGAGAGCTCGTCCGATGTCCATGCGAGCGCGCACTCGCAGCGACTCGGGCATGTAATCCGGGCCTTGCGCCCACTCGTCGATATCGTCTCCGAGGCGGTCCTGGTGGAACTGGGCCTCGTCGATCAGCATCGCGGCCTCGGCCAACCGGGTTTGGGTCACCACCGATTCCGCCGCCTTCTCGTAGATCGTGTATGCAATCCGGCGGTTGGGAACCTGTTTCAGATACTCCTCGAGCATTCGCTTCGTCGCGCCCAGTGCAGGGCACACCAGCACAGCCGACAGGACAGGAAGGAACGCCGAACGGTACAGAGCCACCTCGCTGGCGTACTCCGACGGGTATTCGCCGGCAGACGCGGCCACCGGGTCGATGATCCGGTACTCCGGCACGAAGACATCTTTCACTTCGACGCTGTGGCTACCCGTTCCGGCCAGCCCCATCGTGTCCCAGTCTTTGTGGATCTGAATGGACGACATAGGCACGAGCGCGAAGACGGGGCCGGCCTCGTCGCCGGACGCGTCCGGGCGGGGCGCGCCGAGCAGCATCCAGGTGGCATCGAGAACCCCGGAGGCGAACCCCCACTTGCCACTCACGCGGTAGCCGCCCGGAACGGGCGTCAACGTGCCCAGCGGGGCCAGGGTGCCCGAGACGACCGTAGGCTCCGAATCCCCGAAAAGCTCTTCCTGAGCGGCCAGGGGATACAGCGAACCCAACCAGATGGCGGCGTTGTGGATACCGGCAACCCACGCTGCCGACGGGCAACCTTCGGCGATTGTCGTCAGGATTTCCAGAGTTTCGCGCAGTGTCAATTCGGCACCGCCGAACCGCTCGGGGGCCAACATCCGGTAGAAGCCACCGTCATTGAGGCGGCGAGAAAGTTCATCGCCGATCCACCGGTCGGCTTCCGTCTGCTCGTTGTGAGCGCGCAGGTCAGGCTTGAGAGCCTGCGCCAGCTCGAGTAACTCAGCGGCGCGGGTACTGCGCGGAGGGGCAGTCAATTGGGTCATCGGATCTTCTCCTGTCGAGGGGCCGAACAACAAAACTGACCGTATGTCAGTTCTGATGTGGCGTCAATCACTAGTTTGGCCGCGTCGTGTCACTCGTCACGCGCACCCGTGCGCACCGTCGATCACGGCGGCGCATCACATCGAGGGGGGCAGGTGTAATCTGTGAAGCTTCCGCGGGCCGTGAGGCCCATCAACGCCGAGGCCCGATGACACCATGAACGACAGAGACGACGCGCGAGACGAGTTGCCGCAGGGTCGACAGGGGCGACGGCGGGCCCGCACCCGCGACGCACTCCTGGCGAGTGCCGCCGAGCTGTTTGCCGCACAAGGGGTTGAGGCGACGGCCATCGCGCAGATTGCCGAAGGCGCCGACGTCGGCTACGGATCGTTCTACAACCACTTCCGCGGACTCGAGGATATCGCCGAAGTCTTGCTGGTTCAGAGCGTGCAGGACATCTTGAGCGCCACCGCCGCCATCATGGCCCAGGTCGACGATCCCCGGCTATTGCCGTGTGTCGGCGCTCGGGTAATCCTTCGCTCGTTTCTCATCGACGCGGTCGTTCGTTGGATGCTCGAACGCCCGTACTTGCTGATAGACACGTTCCAAAAACAGGCCGAGCCCTTCATGGAACGGTTCGAAACACCCGGCATCGAGTCCGGCGCACTGAAACCGGCGGCCGGCCACGAGACCTGGATCCGGACGTTGCCGTGGCTGCTGCTCTCCGAACTGCACTGCGCAGCAAGTGATCCCGACGGTGATCCACTGGCACACGAAGAGTCGTTCGCGACAATCTGCCTGCGACTGCTGGGCGTTGAAGACGCGGACGTAGAAGGGCTGTTGGCCGAGTCGCTCAATCTCGTCGATGCGCAAATGGATGTCCGCGCACCAACCGCTCCGCCACGGGACAGTACTCGAGCCGACAAGAAGCCGCGTCCGCAGCGCCCCCGAAACGGCTCGATCAGAACAGTCGCCGGCCGGAACACACCGACCTCATCCGGATAACCATCCGCCAGGCATGACCTCGGGGCATGGGCCTGGCGAGTCCGTGCGGTCTGTCGGCGGTAGAGACTCCCGCCTCGGGTCTGTCCGCTGTCCGACACGTTTGATCCCGATCGCCCACCGGACCAGGGCCCCCTCGGGTTCGCTTGACGGTGCTACCACGCCAAAACGCGAGTCCTCGAGGAGCGGCCGTCACAAGTCGGCCAAGAAAGCCACGGTTATGCGGGTGATCGCCAAGAAGCCGCATTAGTGTCGACGCGGTCGAGTAGTCCGCCGACCTGACCCTGGACGCGTTGGCGTTGCAGCGTGGGCCGGAATCCGCTCGCGCGCCCTCGAAGTGCTTCTGCTCGCTGATTCGGAGGCTGCGGTGCGGTTCGCGTCCCGCCTGCTCGGACCGCTTGCCGACGACGACCCACGCATGGCGGATCTGCGGTCGACCTCGAGTCTCAGTCTCGACATGGACCACAGTCTGGCCAAAGTGGTCTCTGTGGAGCATGTTTCGAGGAATGCGGTGACCTATCGGGTGCAGAAAGCCATGAGTCTGTGCACGCCCTCCGGGGAATCGACCACGGAGCTGCGTGCGGCGCTGCGCATCTACGAGTGGCTTCGGGATGCCCCCATCGCTGAGTGGAAGCGATCGTAGGTCGGTAAGCCGACGTACGCTGCAGAAACGCACCGCCAGGAGCAGTCGGGCAAGAGAGCTGCTCGGGTGCGCCTCCACTGGAGGAGCTGGTCGGTCGGGCGACCGGGGCGAGGGAGAGCCCGCGGACGGATGCCGGCGCCATGCTGTCGAACGCGTTGGTTCCTGAACCAAAAGTGGGTGACAACTATGGGCTCTGTCCCAGTGCGGGGGCCGCAACCGGCGGGTGTAATTGTGTCATGCACCACAGGCTGGAGATGGCGCGAAGTGTCCAAGAACGTAGCGCGGCCATCCGATGGTTGCCGAGCCCGAGAAGGACCTGGCGCATGATCACCACCTGACGTGAGGTTGCCGGCCGAGGAGTGAGCCGACGGCGCCGATGGCGGAAGTGAGTGGTGGGACCGAATAGTCGCCGGGGGCCCAGGCGGTTGCCGGATCGCCTTTGCGTGCGCATCGGAATCTGTTCGCACCTCGAAAAGCGTTTCGAGGCAATAATTCTTACCTGGAGGATCGTTCAATGACCGAAGCGTCATGGGATCGGACCGTCGATGTGCTCATCGCGGGAAGCGGCATCGGCGGACTCGGGTCCGCGGTAATCGCCGCCGATGCAGGAGCGAGCGTCGAAGTCGTGGAGAAAGCCGACAAGATCGGCGGCACTACGGCGAAATCCGCAGCATACATGTGGGTTCCGAACAACAAGTATCTCCGCGCCAGCGGGCGGACGGACCCCCGTGACGACGCATTGCGGTACATGGCCAAACTGGGCAGACCGCGACTGTACGACGCGGACCACGAGACGCTGGGGTTGCCCGAATGGGAGTATCGCGGCATCGCCGCGTTCTACGACCATGCCTCGGAGGCGGCAGAAACATACGAAAATCTCGGCATCCTCGACTTCGGGCATGCCGCGGACTTCCCCGACTACTACGCGCATCTCCCTGAAGACGCAGCGCCGTCGGGCCGAATCATCTTTCCCGCGGAGAGCGAGGGTGGTCCTCGTGGCGGAACGATCCTGATCGAGCGTCTCGCGGCGCAGTGTGAGCGCGTCGGCGTTCCCGTTACCACAGGGGCCCGGATCACGAGCCTGATTCAGGACGGCGCGGGGGCGGTGATCGGCGCGACAGTCGAGGTCGGCAACGAGACAGTTCGTATCCGCGCGCGGCGTGGCGTCATTCTCGCGACGGGCGGCTTCACCCAGGATCCGGACCGCCGGCTGCGCTACCTCGACCACTCCTACGTCGGTGGGTGTGCCGCTCGCACCAACACCGGCGACATCCTCGACATCGCCCGTGAGGTCGGCGCCGACTTCGCGAACATGAATATCGGCATGCGGGCACCGATGGTGCTCGAGCGTCTGCTCACCGATCCCGTCACCGTACGTGGCTCGTTCATGATTCCTGGTGATTCGATGCTGATCGTGAACCGGTTCGGCAAACGGGTGATCAGCGAAAAGACCCCGTATCACGACCTCGCGCGAGCGTTCTTCGATTGGGACAGCCAACTCGGAACCTACCCGAACAATCCATTGATCATGCTGTGGGACGAGTCGTCTCAACGGTTCGGTGGCGACGGTTTCGGTAATCCGATTCCTGCCGAAGGCGAAGACCCGTACTGGGTGGTGACGGCCGATTCGCTGGCCGACCTCGAAAAGGGAATCGGTGAACGCCTCGAAATGTTGCGGGGGATCACCGGACAGGCTGAACTCGACACACAGTTCGGACGTACGCTCGCCGCCACCATCGAGCGCTACAACACCATGGCGCGCGTTGGCGTCGACGACGACTTCGGTCGCGGTTCGACGCCGATCGAGCAGGCGCTCAGCGCTTTCTTCGGGGTCGGTGACGGTCCCAACCCGATGATGGCGCCGTTGGCGGCCGACGGTCCTTACCATGCCACCATCCTGGGGCAGGCTCTGATCGACACCGCCGGCGGACCGCGGGTCGACCACAACAACCAGGTCGTCAGGCCCGACGAACGGTCGATTCCCGGCCTGTACGCGGTCGGAAACTGCGCTGCGACGCCATCCGGCGAGGCGTACTGGGCAGGCGGCCACACGATCGGCTTCATCCAGTGCGCCGCCTACGTCGCCGCCAAGCACATCACACGTTGACTTCATCATTTCGCGAACACAACCGAGAGGGATCGGCTATGACACAAACGACTTTCGACTACTCCACTGCGGCAACCGACTTCTACCGCGAACTCGACGCCAACCAGGCGGACGTCTTCGAGCGCAGGCTGACTGTCGATGCCGTATTCGCGTTCAACGACTACGACCCCGTGCCCGGTCGTGATGCGATCGCCGCGTTCGTCGGTGACTGGAAGGCGAACTTCCAGTCGGTAACCCATGAAATCGGCCGTATGACGATCGATCCCGAGAAGCGCTCGGTCGGAGTCGAGTTGACGGTTGCCTACGCGTTCACCGACGGCAGAGTCGTCAAGATCAAGGGATGCTCGTTCCTCGACTTCGACGGCGAACGGATCAGCGGGTACCGCGTATATGTCGACACCAGTCGACTTGCCTGAACCCCGTCACCCCCACACCCACCACATCGTTCGAACACAGGAGTACTCCATGGGAAAGCTCGAAGGCAAAGTCGCCCTTATCACCGGTGCAGCCCGAGGCCAGGGCCGCAGCCACGCGGCCCGGCTGGCAGAAGAAGGCGCCGACATCATCGCGATCGACATCTGCGACCAAATCGCCACTGCCGATCACACGATGGGCACAGAGGAAGATCTCCAGGAAACGGTCAAACTCGTCGAGAAGTTCGACCGCCGGATTGTTGCGCTCAAAGCTGATGTCCGCGATCGTGCCGCGCTGGAAAAGGCCGTCGCCGCCGGAGTGGGCGAGCTGGGTCGTCTCGATATCGTCTCGGTGAACGCAGGCATCGCCTCGACGTCGCAGGTTCTCGATCTCGGTGAGCAAACCTGGCAGGACGTCATCGACGTGAATCTCACCGGCGCGTGGCACACGGCGACCGCGACGATTCCGCACATCATCGCTGGTGGCAGGGGTGGGTCGATTACCTTCACCAGCTCGGCGATGGGTCTGACCGCGGTGCAGAATCTGGGACACTACACCTCCGCCAAGCATGGTGTCCTCGGGCTGATGAAAACCCTCGCCCTCGAGCTCGGTCCGCAGTTCATCCGGGCCAACGCCATCTTGCCGACCAATGTCGACACGGAGATGATCCAGAACGAGACGATCATGAAGCTGTTCATGCCGCATCTCGAACATCCGACCCGGAAGGACGCAGAGCAGCCCGACTCGAATTACACACGAGCGAACATCCTTCCGATTCCCTGGGTGGAACCGATCGACCTCAGCAATGCGCTGGTGTTCCTCGCCTCCGACGATGCTCGCTACATCACCGGCGTCGCACTCCCGGTGGACGCGGGGTTCCTGTTGAAGAAGTAGTAGGGGGGCGGCTATCGCCGCTCGGCGGAGCGGGGTGTGGCGTCTCTGCTGCCGAGCAACGACTGGATCCGCCGCCCGATGTCGGGAAGGGACTCCCGCAGTTCTTCCCGCCCGACCGCGCAGACGGCGCCGACGAGCGTGCCATCGGGGCTACGGAGTGCCGTCGCCACGGAATAGACGTTCGGTATGGTCGATCCGAGGTTGTAGGCCAATCCCGTAGCCCTGATCTCGGGCAATTCAGCGAGGAAACGGTCTACCTCAGCGCGGTCGGCGGACGACGCCGAGTGCAGCAAGGCATCCATCTCACGTCCGGGAAGGTCGGCCAGGATGACCTTGCCGGAGGCGGTCCCGTAGAGCGATCGCCGGCTGTGATTGCGGGCGGCGAACTCGAGCGCGGGTTCCTCGCCGATCTGATCGATGTACACCAGCGACATCCCGACCTGGATTCCGATCAGCACGCTGCATTCGACCGCCTCGTGGATACGTGGGAGGAGATCTCGGTCGACCTCCTGGGCCGCGAGGCGGTTCCCGCTCAGCGTGAGCACGAAAGGCGCCGGTCCCAGGCTGATTCGGTGCTCATGCTCGATCAGGTACCCGGTGGCGAGGAGTCCGTTCACCAGTTCGTGTATCGAACTCTTCGGTGCGTCCAAGCGGTCGGCCAATGTCGCAAGGGTCAGCCCCTGAGGAACCGGCGCGACCGCGTCGAGGATAGCGGTGACTCGGTCGACGGTGCGGTGATGGCGCGGGGGCACGAGCACGAGTGTAGCGACCCCCATTGACGAGAATGCCGAGACTGCCTATGTTTATCCGTACCTACGGATTCAAATCCGGATATACGGACGGAGCGAGAAGATGACGAATACGCCCAACCAAGATCGCAACACGCAGGGCACCGCGCTCGGTGGTCTCGTCGTGCTCGATCTCGGTCAGGTGTATGCCGGTCCGTACTGCACCCACCTGTTGCGGTCGCTCGGTGCCACGGTGATCAAAATCGAGCCCTTCGGCGGTGAACCTATTCGCTGGCGCTCGACGGGGGCGACGTCCGGCCAGGCGTTCCTGATGCTCAACGCGGGGAAGCAGGGTGTGCGCTTGGACCTGAAGAAGCCGCAGGGCAAAGAGGTGTTTCTCGATCTGGTTCGGCGAGCGGACGTCGTGGTGGAGAACTTCGCTCCGGGTGTCATGGACAGACTCGGCATCGGGTGGGACGTGCTGCATGCGGTGCGGCCGTCGCTGGTTCTCGCGTCGGGGCGCGCATACGGCGACCATCCCGCGGCCGACGGGATGCGGGGGATGGACGTAACCGTTCAGGCCATGTCCGGCGTCGTATCCACGACGGGGTTCCCGGATGACGCGCCGGTCAAGGCCGGGCCGGCGGTGGTCGACTTCGCGGCGGGCAGCCATCTCGCATCGGCCGTCCTCGCGGCGCTGTTCCAACGGGAGCGGACCGGGCTGGGGCAGCATGTCGAGGTGGCAATGCAGGACGCCATCGTGCCGACCTTGACCTCGAACATCGCGGGGATGCTCGAGGCGGACGGCGAATTCCCGGAGCGCACGGGTAACCGGCACGGCGGATTGGCGGTCTGCCCTTACAACATCTATCCGGCCACGGACGGGTGGCTGGCGATTCTCTGTCTGCGGCCGAAGCACTGGACGGACCTGTGCCGTGTCATGGGACGCGATGACCTTGCCTCGGATCCTGCTCTCGCGACCCCGGCCGGGCGGGTCCTGAAGATGGACGACGTCGACGCCGCGGTCACCGCATGGACCACAGGACTGGACAAGGCCCACGCCTTCCGGCTGTTGCAGGAAGCCGACGTCCCGGCCGCGCCGGTCCGATCCTTACACGAGGTGATCCACGACCCCGTGCTGCGCGACCGGGGAATGATCATGGAGATCGGGGACGGCGACAGGGCGTGCACCGTGCTCGGAAGTCCGTTGCAGATGGGGAGTTCGCCAGTGCCTGCGACTGCGCCTGCCCCTCTTCTCGGGGAGGACACCGAGGAGGTACTGCGTACCTGGCTCGACCTGTCGAACGACGACGTCGAGCGTCTTCGGGAGGACAGCATCATCTGAGTTCGACGGGAAGGTGGGAAATACAGTGGTGAAGGCATGCATCGTCGACGATCACGAGGTCGTCCGCGAAGGACTGCGCGCACTGGTCGGTGCGCTGGGCGACACCCCGGTGGAGGTTGTCGACGAAGTAGGTTCAGCAGCAGACGCTTTGAGTGTGCAACGCAAACATCGACCCGAACTCTTCCTGATCGACTACCGCCTACCCGACACGACCGGAGACCGGCTGTGCCAGGCGCTGGTGGATGCACGGCCCGGCACCACGGTGGTCGTCGTGAGCACCTCCAGCGCGGAGGACGTCATCCAGCGGTGCCTGCGTGCCGGAGCCGCAGGATATGTCACCAAAGGTGCTGGACTCAAAGAACTTCGGTCGGTTCTCGGTGCCGTGATCGACGGTCGGACAGGAGTGGTGTGCCGTGACCCACTGGCCGCCGGCGCCGAACGGTCGGCATCCGGCGCGGCGAGCAAAGCTCTGACTCAGCACCAGGTCCGAGTACTGGAATTGGTCGCCGAAGGTATGACATACGGCCAGATTGCACGTCGGCTCCACATCTCCGAGTCCACTGTTCGATTCCACGTCAACGGCATCAAGGACAGGGTCGGTGTGCGTACGACGCCCGAACTCATCGTCACAGCCCTGCGCGAGGGCTTCATCGATCCCGAGGTGACCACCGAACGAGAGACGCCATGTCTGCGGTGACTCCACAGGATGCCGGAACGGTCGACGGCACCCGTGCCCTCCGTTTCGTGCAAACCGCGCGGGGAATCCTGAACGCGAATGCGGTCACGCTTTCGGACCGGGGCGGCATCGTGGCGTCCTGCGGGCTACCCACCGGGATGAGCCCCGCAGCGGTGACCGACCGCTCACCATTACGCGCGGTGGTGCCGTTGCACCAGAGCCGATCGACCGACGTCACGATCGCCACCGTCTCGGATGACCACGACAATCCGTACAGTCTGACCGTCGAGTGGCCTCACACGCCCGTGCTCGAACGCCGGGTCGGGGTTGCCTTGCGGGCTCTTGCACGTACTGCGTCCGCCGCGGTTGCCGCCGAGGGTGTGGTGCCGGTCGAGGAGCGTCTGATCGTCGCCGGTGGACGAATACTCGCCGAACTTGCCCTGACCGCCGAGTCGGTCGAAGAGTTACTCGGGGGAGTGACGGCGGCGTTGGGGGTGCTGGTCGACGGAACGTCCGCAGGAGTCTCGGTGCTCAACGACCGCAACTTTCTGCAGGTACTTCCCGGATCGTTCGGGGTCCCCGATGAATTGGCCGCCGCCGCGCTGGTCGAGCGCACCGAGGTGGCGACCTCGACCGCGGAGGTATTCCGATCCGGACAGACCATGCTCGCGAACAATCCCGCGGTGGACCTGCCTCGCTTTCCCGAGTGGTACGAGTGTTTCCGGGTGGAGCGGTTGATCACGTTGCCGATGATCGTCGGCGGTGAGCGGCTCGGAGTCGTCCACGTGGCGAACCGGTCCACTCCGTTCACCTGGCGTGAAGCACGCCTCGCCGAACGTCTCACACCGTTCATCGCGGCGGCGGTGGCCCAGGTGCGGCAGCGACTCGAGATGCGTCAACGCGAGGAACTGGTGGTGGCGATCGGCCGTGCTGCCGCAGCCATCGCGTCCGGGACCGGAACCGATGATTTCGCAACCTATCTTGACGATTTCCGTCGAGTGTTGTCCTGCGTGGCGGTCGTTCTCACATTCCGCGAGGACGGACACCGGGTTGCGGTGGGTGACGCGGAGCCGGTCGAACCGAAAACAGGGTTCCTCGGCGGGATCGACGCAGACTCGGCCGGTCTCCGCAGCGCGATGCACCGCCCTGAGATGCCGGGGGAATTCGGCTGGGTATCGATGCAGGTGCCGATCGTGGTCGACGGAGAGGTCCGTGCGACGCTGGCGCTTCTGCGCACACCCTGGCTCCCGTTCCGGCGGCACGAGCGCAACGCCGTCCGACGGATGGCGGAGACGATAGCACTGGGGTGGACGACCGACCAATACTTGCGTGAACAGGCGGAGACGGCGCGGATGAAGGAACGACTGCGCATTGCCGACGACATCCACGACCGAGTGGCCCAGTTGCTGTTCGCCGGCAAACTCTCCTTGCAGAGCCTCGAGGAAGGTATCGGCGGCGAGCTACCGGCAGATCATCCAGCGCATCGCGATGTTCGGCGGGCCCTCGAGTTGGTGGAGCGGGGGGATCGCGAGGTTCGGGAAGTGATTCATCATCTTGCGTCGACAGCAAGCCCGGTTCGCTCGCTCGGTGAGGAACTGTGCACGATCGTGGCCGAGGTCGAGCAGCAATTCGGGATCGAGATCAGGGTCGAACTGCCCGAGGGAGACAGCGTCTCCGAACTGGACTCGCGACGATCAGCGGTCCTTCTTTCGGCGGGTCGGGAAGCGATGGTCAACGCCGCCAAGCATGCCGGGCCGTGCCTGATCACGGTCGTCCTGGTGGCCCGACAAACGAATGGAGTTGTGCTGCGCGTAGCCGATGACGGAGTCGGGTTGCGCGGAGCGCCGCCCGGGTACGGGCTGACCGCGACCCGGCGCAAGCTGACCGAGCAGTCCGCGCTCATGGTCGTCAAGTCGTGTCCCGGCGGCGGTACGGAGGTTCTCATCGAGATGCCGGGGCGGCGGCCGAAACTGGCATAAACGCCAGTTGCCGGATCGGGGTATCGCTCCCCACGATTGACAGTATGCAGCACTTCACAATTGGCAGTCGAAATCGCGAGTACTTCGCCGGCGTGCACGGAGGTCGGCGATGACCGACGTCGAGCGGGCCGACATCACCCGTCCTGGCGAGCTCCTCGCCCGCCCACTGGATCCGCAGATGCGGACTGTCGTCGACCTCTTCCAACAGCACCTGGGCGAACCGATGCGCGAACTCGGTGCCACCGAGGTCCGTGCCCGTCGCGCGGCCCTGCGGTCGGCGACCGCGCCGACTATCGAACTCGCCGAGGTCGTCGACCTCCGGATTCCCGAACGTGCCGACGGAATTGCCGCACGTCATTACCGGCCGCAGAGCGGGCCGCCAGAAGGGGTTGTCGTCTACTTCCACGGCGGGGGTTGGGTACTCGGCGGACTCGAGGAATCCGACGGATTCTGCCGGGTGCTCGCCGGGCTCACCGGCTGCGACGTCGTCAGCATCGACTACAGGCTGGCGCCCGAGCACATCTACCCGGCAGCAGTCGACGACGCCGACTCTTCCGTGCGGTGGATCGCCGACAAACTCGCAGCAGACGCGCCTCTGGTCGTGATGGGTGACAGCGCCGGCGGAAACCTCGTCGCCGCTGTCGCCCAGAACGCCAGGGATCGAGGACTACCGCGGATCGCGCTGCAGGTGCTCGTCTACCCGGTGCTCGACCATCGGATGCAGACCGACTCCTACCGTGAGCGCGGCGGGAAACTGCTGATCAGCGCCGACGACATGGAATGGTTCTGGTCACAGTATGTTCCGGATGTCGGCAGGCGCAGTGAACCCGCCGCATCGCCCGGTTTGACCGCGGATCTACGGGGAGTGGCCCCGGCCGTCGTGGTCGTGGCCGAATACGACCCGATGCGCGACGAGGTACTCGACTACGCACGTCGACTCGAAGAGGACTCCGTGCCGACCAGCGTGTATCGGTACGACTCCATGGCGCACGGCTTCTTCTCGATGTTCGGCACCCTCGCCGCGGCCGACGACGCAATACGCTCCGTCGCCGTCCAGATCTCTGACACCTGCCGCTCGTCGAAACCCTAACGGATGCAACAGGTCCTTTGACGCTCACCGACTCGTAGCGTGAAAGCATGACCTCCATCACTCAAAACGAAGTGCAGGCAGACCGGTGTGGCAACCCCCCGAGCTCGATGTTCATCGGCGGGACGTGGACCGCCGCGGCCGGCGGGGAGACCATGGAGTCCATCGACCCCTCGAACGGTCTCGCGTGGACGCGAGTTCCCGCCGCCGATGGCACCGACGTCGATCGTGCGGTTGCTTCCGCGACCGAAGCGATGGCCGGCGAATGGGGAGCAACTCCTGGGCCGCGGCGGGCACACCTGCTCAATCGGCTCGCCGATCTGGTTGATCGGGATGCCGACCGATTGGCGGCCATCGAGACCCGCGACAACGGAAAGCTGATCCGGGAGACCCGCCCGGTGATGGGGCAGGTGTCGGCCTGGTTGCGCTACTACGCGGGTGCCGCAGACAAGCTTGCGGGCCAGACTCTTCCGACCGGAGATCCCAACTACCTCGTCTATACCACCCGCGAGCCGGTCGGCGTGGTCGCCGCGATCGTCCCCTTCAACAGTCCGGTCATGATTACCACGATGAAGGTGGCACCTGCTCTCGCGGCGGGCTGTGCCGTCGTGGTGAAGACCGCGGATCAGACACCCACCTCCACACTGCTGCTTGCAGAACTCGTCGAGGAGGCGGGGTTCCCGCCAGGGGCTTTCAATGTCCTCACCGGACCAGGAGCGACAGTCGGTGACGCACTCGCCCGGCATCCCGGGGTGGCAAAGGTCAGTTTCACCGGGTCGACGGCCGTGGGAACCCACGTCATGAAAGCAGCTGCCGAACATGTGGCCCCGGTGACCCTCGAACTCGGTGGCAAATCCCCGAACATCGTCTTCGCTGACGCAGACCTCGATGCGGCCATCAACGGAGTGGTGGGTGGAATCTTCGCTTCCACCGGACAGATGTGCATCGCCGGCGGCCGCCTGCTCGTGCAGGAAGAGATCCACGACGAGCTGGTGGAACGACTTCGGGTGAGGGCGGCGAGCATTCGACTGGGAGACCCGCAGGACCCGGCAAGCGAAATGGGTCCACTCGTAAGCGAGGCACAGTTGGAAAAGGTCCTCGCCCTCGTTGCGAGCGGCGTTGCCGAAGGCGCCACTCTGGTGACCGGTGGTAAGCGGGCCGCACCCGCTGCCGTTCCCGATGGCTACTTCGTGGAGCCGACGATCTTTGCCGGGGTACAACCGGACATGCAGCTCGCACGTGAGGAGGTCTTCGGACCGGTTCTCGCGGTCGTCCCGTTCCGCGACGAGGAGCATGCGATCGAGCTCGGTAACGACACGGTCTTCGGGCTCGCCGGGGGAGTGTGGACCAAGGACGTGCAGCGCGCCCACCGAATGGCACGACGGCTCCGCTGCGGCGTCGTGTGGATCAACTGCTACCGCAACACCTCTCCGCACGTTCCCTTCGGGGGCATGCAACAGAGCGGGTTCGGCCGTGAGAACGGCCCCGACGCCATCCTCGACTGCACCCAGGTCAAATCCGTGTGGTTGGAGCTGTCGGGTGCGACCCGTGACCCGTTCACCGTCCCACGCGGATGACCTGAAGAAAGGATCGGCAAAGTGCAGGACGAAATTTACGAGCCCGAATTCGACGTCGTAGTAGTCGGCGCGGGATTCTCCGGGCTCTACCTAGCTCACCGTGCGACCCGGATGGGCCTGCGTGTACGGGTGCTCGAGGCCGGCGCCGACGTGGGCGGTACCTGGTATTGGAACACCTATCCCGGTGCCCGCTGCGATGTCGAAAGCATCGACTATTCCTATTCCTTTTCCGAGGATCTCCAGCAGGAGTGGGTCTGGTCCGAACGGTTCGCACCGCAGCAAGAGATCCTGGCCTACATCAACCACGTAGCCGACCGGTTCGACCTGCGTCGGCACATCGCATTCAACACCCGAGTCACCGCTGCCCGGTTCACCGGCAACGGCTGGGTGCTCGAGACCGACACAGGTGACAGCGTTCGTGCCACCTTCTGCGTGATGGCATCCGGAGGGTTGTCGGCACCGAAGAAGCCGGACTTCCCAGGGCTCGACGACTTCCGTGGGCAGTGGTTCCACACTGCCCGCTGGCCCGCAGAGGGAGTCGACTTCCGGGGCAAGCGGGTCGCTGTCGTCGGTACGGGGTCTACGGGAATTCAGGTCATCCCGAAGGTGGCCGAGGATGCAGAGAACCTCATCGTGCTCCAGCGCACCCCGAACTACACCGTGCCGGCACGCAACCGCCGCCTCACCGGCAGCGAACTCGATGACGTCAAGGCGGACTATGCCGGTCGCCGCGCACGTGCCCGACGCGCGCCTTCCGGCGTACCAGCGATCTCCATGCCCGGACCAGGGAAAGATCTGACGGAAGAGGAGCGCACACGCGTCTTGGAAGCGGGATGGCAGCTCGGGGGTGCAATCGCTCTTCTGCGTGCCTTCTCCGATACCATGACCGACCTCGATGTGAACGAAACGGTGGGACGGTTCGTGCGGTCCAAGATCGCCGACATCGTCGACGATCCGGAGACCGCGGCGGCCCTGAGCCCCACCGATTATCCCTTCGGGGCGAAGCGGTTGTGCGCCGACACCGACTACTTCGCAACCTATAACCGGTCGAATGTGCAACTGGTCGATCTTCGCAAGGCTCCGCTCGAGAGAATCACCGAGAACGGGATCCGTTGCGGGGGCGTCGAGCACGATGTCGACGTGATCATCTTCGCAATCGGGTTCGATGCGATCAGCGGTGCCGTGTCCGAGATCGACATCCGTGGGCGCGACGACCGAGCGCTCCGGGAACATTGGCGGGAGGGCCCCAAGGCCGCACTCGGTCTTCAGGTTGCCGGGTTCCCCAACCTCTTCCTCGTCAACGGCCCCGGAAGCCCAGCGGTCCTGGGCAACGTGGTGGCCTTCGCAGAACAAAACGTGGAGTGGATCACCACCTGCATCGATTACCTACGTCGGCACGAGATCACCACGATCGAGACGACGAGCGACTTCGAGGCGGAGTGGGCGCACCACGTGGACGAGGTGGGCGCCGCGACCCTCTACGTGAAGGCCAAATCGTGGTACACGGGCGAGAACGTTCCTGGTAAGCCTCGCCGGTTCCTTCCGTACGCAGGCGGACTGGACCGCTATCGCGACCGGTGCGACGAGATCGCAGCGAACGGATACGAACACTTCGTACTCGGCAGAGTCGACGACTCGGCGGCCGCTGCGGCACGCTGAGACCTTCCCGATGACGACAACGTCGGCGGCATACCCGACCCCGGGGCCGCCGACGTTGTCGTGCTTTGTCGTACCGGTCGATGATTGCCGAAAGATCCTGTCGAAAACGACAGTGACGTGTCTCTCATTCTCCTCGTAGCGTCGATATCGAACACAGGCGACCCTGCTCGGCATCGCCGAGCGTGGCGATCTGGAGGCGAGGATAACCAGGGTGGCCTATCGGTGCGACAACCTTTGCAAAGCAACGGTATACGCCGGCACACATGACCAGACCACGTAATCGCATCCCGATTCAGCAGCAAACAAGGAGAATTTCATGACCGACCGGCTTCGTTTCGGCGTGTTCCATGCCCCGTACCACCTGCCCATGGGGCAGAACCCGCATCTTGCATTGCACCGGGACATCAAGTTTGTCCAGCACCTCGACGAACTGGGATTCGACGAAGCGTGGATCGGGGAACACCATTCCTGCGGTTCCGAGATCATCGCGGATCCCATCACGTTCATCGCCAACGCAGCGCCCCAGACCAAGTCGATCAAACTCGGCACCGGTGTCCTCTCGCTTCCCTACCACAACCCGCTCTGGGTTGCCGACCGCTTCATCCTGCTCGACCACTTGACGCGCGGCCGCGCAATGCTCGGGCTGGGCCCCGGCGCGCTCACCACGGACGCATACATGATCGGTCTCGATCCACTCGAACAGCGCAACGCGCTCGAAGAGGATGTCGACATCCTCAAGCGACTGTTGGCGGGTGAGACCGTCACGGAGACGACCTCGCGATACACGTTGGTGGAAGCACGGACCCAGCTACGCCCGTACTCGGACTTCGAAGTCGCTGTCGCGGCGGTGGCATCTCCGACCGGGCCGCGTATCGCCGGAAAGTACGGCGATGGCGTCCTCTCGATCGGCGCAACGATGTCGGCGATGGCACCCGATGGCGTCGACACTCTGGCCCTGCACTGGGACGTCATGGAACAGCGCGCCGCCCAATTCGGGCAGATCGCGGATCGTTCGAAGTGGCGGCTGGTCGGCCCCATGCATATCGCTGAAACCCGCGAGCTCGCCCGCGAGCAGGTACGGCACGGCATCGACGCCTGGTTCGAGTACTTCCAGGACGTTCAGGCAGCGGTCCACTTCGATGTCGCAGGCAGAACCACCGAGGAGCGCATCGATTTCGTCATCAACTCGGGCCTCGGCGTGATCGGCACCCCGGACGATGCGATCGAGCAGATTTCCACGCTGAAAGCTCAATCCAACGGCGGTTTCGGTGCGTACCTGGTCATGACCCACGAATGGGCGAACTGGGCAAATACTCTGCACTCGTACGAACTCATGGCCGAGCGCGTCCTCCCTGCCTTCCAGGGGAGCATCGAGTCGCTGCAGGCGAGTGCCGACTGGGCGGCGACCACTCGCGGCGATCTCGGGGGTGCGCAGATGAAGAGCGTCGAGAACGCCATGGCCAAGCACGCTGCGGAAACCGCCGCGCGTTCCTGACCCACCCATCGGCAAACCGCCCAACCGCGAATTGCCGGTGCAACGCACACAACCGCCCCCCCGAGTGGGGCGTATCCGGCTGGACGGTGGGCCACGGACAACGTGGCTCACCGTTCCCCAAACGATTCAGGGGTTGTCTCATGAACAGTCTGTCCGGGAAGGTCGCCTTCGTTACCGGCGCAGCACGCGGTCAGGGCCGAAGTCACGCGATCGAACTCGCTCGCGCCGGCGCCGACATCATCGCCGTCGACATCGCGCACGACGAGCCCGAGCTGGGCCTCGGGTATCCACTCGGATCACAGGACGAACTCGCCGAAACCGCGAAAGAGGTCGAGAATCTCGGGCGCAGGATCGTCACCGCGCAGGTCGACGTTCGCGACGGGGACGGCCTCGCTGCAGCGTTACGCACCGCTGTCGAGGAACTCGGCCGACTCGACATCGTGGTGGCCAATGCAGGGATTGCCGCATCCGCAATACCCGCGCACCAGATCACAGATTCACAGTGGGAGCAGATGCTCGCGATCAATTTGACGGGCGTATGGAAGACCTGCCGAGCCGCGGTCCCCTACTTGGTCGAGGGCAACCGTGGTGGATCCATGATCCTGACCAGTTCGATGGCAGCACTCCGCGTCTATCAGGGCATCGCCGCCTACAGTGCAGCGAAACACGGAGTTGTCGGACTGATGAAGACCATGGCGGCCGAACTCGCTCAATACTCCATCCGGGTCAACAGTGTGCATCCGACCCAAGTCGACACACCCATGATCATGAACGACGAGACATTCAAGATCTTCCGGCCCGACCTCGAGCACCCCACCAGGGAGGACTTCGAGGCTGCTTCGGCATCGCTGCATGCCCTCCCGGTCGCAGTGGCCGATCCGCTGGACATCAGCAAGGCCGTGGTCTTTCTGGCGTCGGACGACGCACGTCTCATCACCGGCGTCACGTTGCCGATCGACGCCGGCCTGCTGCTCAAGTGACGAAACTACCGTGCGGGACTCGAAAGGGGTGTGGGCGACGATGAAATTTCATGTCGACGCACGATTCGTCGAAGGTAAGGACCCAGCGCCGGAGATGGCCGCGGAGATTGCCCGCGTCAACGAGCTTCGTGACGCCGGGGTGATCGAACAGGTCATCCGGCGCACCGACGACACCGGCGCCTACCTGGTCATGGAGGCACTCGATGCCGGCGCCATCAAGGAGGCTCTCGACTCTCTCCCCTTCGCTCAGTCAGGCACCATGACGTTCGTCGTCGATGCCGTCGAAATTCTCTGACACTCCACATACCACCGTCGGCTCACCGCGAGTTCGTCGGCAGCCGCTGCAAAGGAAGAACTGATGGGACGACTCAAGGGAAAAGTTGCCGTGGTGACCGGCGCTGCTCGCGGTCAAGGCCGCGCACACGCTGTCGCACTGGCTCAGGAGGGCGCCACAATCGTTGCCCTCGACATCCTCGAAAGCCTCCGGACACCCCTTCATGAGGGCGCCACCGAGGACGACATGGCGGAAACAGTGCGCCTCGTGGAGAAGGAAGATCAGCGCGTCCTTGCGCGCAAGGTCGACGCCCGGGATTTGACCGCTCTGAAACAGTGCGCTGACGAGGTGATGACCGAGTTCGGCCGCATCGACATCCTTGCCGTCAATCACGGGATCTGGGCAATCTCTGAAAATTCATGGGAAACCAAGGAAGACGACTGGCAGGAGAGCATTGACGTCCTCCTGACCGGGGCGTGGAAGGCGACCACGGCGTTCATTCCGAAGATCATCGAAGGCGGACTGGGCGGTTCGGTCATCCTCACCTCCTCGGCGATGGGCATCAAAGCCCAGCCGTCCTCGGTTGCGTACACCGTCGCCAAGCACGGTGTGCTCGGATTGATGCGGACCCTGGCATGGGAGGCCGGCTCTCACAACATTCGCGTCAACGCGATTCTTCCCGGCATGATCGACACCAAGATGCTGCAGGGCGGGACCATCGAGCAGTCGAGCCAGTGGCAGCCCCGGTTCTTCACACTCGATCGCTCGCTGCTTCCCGACGGACTGATTCCGCCGGACAGCGTCTCCCGCGCGGTCGTGTTCCTCGCGTCCGACGACTCCGCGTTCATCACCGGAGCAGCACTTCCGGTCGATGCCGGCTGGACCACATTCTGAAAGGATCCGATGTGAGCACGGCAGAGGTGAAACTCGGCAATGTCACCCATCCGGTCGCAGACGTCACGGCTGCGGCGACCTTCTACAGCGACAGTCTCGGCATCACGACCAAGTTCATCGACGGTGATCGGTATGCAGCCCTCGACGCGGGCGGGACGACTCTGGCGCTCGCCGCTCCGGTCGAAGACCTGACGGAATGCGTGTGCGCATCGTTCAAGGTTGCCGATGTCGGGACTGCGCTCGAATCGATCCGACGAGCGGGTGGACGCATCGTCCACCCCCGGCAACAGGGACCGCACGAGGTCCGGGCGGTCGCAGCAGACCCATGGAACAACCTGTTCATCGTGTACGGCCCTCGCTGACAGCAACGGTCACAAAGCGGGAACCCGGTCTTTACGCGGCCAAGCTGATGCCGCGCCGTCAGGCTCAGGAAAGGACGGGCATGAGAAATCTCGGCACCGCATCGCCGATGCGCGAAAATGTGGAACGGGCCGTCGCCGCAATCGCAACCGGGCATCCGGTCGTGGTCGTCGACGAACACGAAGATGGAGGCGATCTCGTCTTCGCGGCCGAGCACGCCACGACGGAATTGCTGGCGTTCGTCGTCCGGCACACTTCCGGGTTGGTTTGCGTCGCACTGACTGACGAGGACTGCGACCGGCTCGAGCTGCCACCGATGTATCACCGCAACGAGAACCAATTCGGTGCTGCGTATCGCGTGGCGGTCGATCTGCGGGGCAACGGAACCGGCATCTCGGCGGCGGATCGGGCCCGTACGATCGCCGCCCTGGCCTCGTCGGTGGCCGCACCGGGCGACTTCACCCGGCCGGGACACGTCATGCCGCTCGCAGCCCGCGAGGGAGGTGTGCTGCAACGTCCCGGACGCGCCGAGGCGGCGGTCGACCTCGCCCGACTGGCTGGATCACGGCCGGCCGGGGGTCTCTGCGAGGTCGTGTCGACGGAGCGCCCCTGCGAGATGGCAGGGGGTGCCGAACTCACCCGCTTCGCGGCCGAGCACGGGCTCGAAATCGTGACCATAGCGGACTTGGCTACGTATCGCCGACGGGCGGAGGCTCAGGTGCGACGGCTGGCTGCGGCCGCGCTGCCCACTGTGCACGGTCATTTCCGAGCTCTCGGCTATCGCGGTGTCCACGACGGTGCGGAGCACATGGTCCTGATTTCTGGAGACGTTCAGAACGGTGTCGGCGTCCCGCTCTACGTGCACACTGAATGCCTGACCGGTGACGTTCTGGGGTCGACTGCCTGTGACTGCGGCAACGCCCTCGAACGAGGACTCGCCGCGGTCTCGGCAGAAGAATGTGGAGTCGTCGTCTATGTACGACCCGCCAGCGGGCCACACGCGTGCGGCCTGTCGGAAGTACCCCCTAGCGGGGATTCCGAATGGCAGGCCACGATAGTCGAGTCGATTCTGGCAGACCTGCACATTGCGTCGGCGCGACCGGTAAATCCAGCCGCGGTGCCGGTGCAGTCCCTCGAGAAGGTGCCGGTGCAGTCCCTCGAGAAACGGAGGGCCGCCGGCGGGTGCGATGCGATGCAGCCTGTAGCTCCCATTGCGGAGAAGTTCAGTGCATGACGTAGACAGTATGGGCACGAAATCCTCGAAGAAGGTGTGACACACAATGATCGACATTGATCCTTTCGACCACGACGCCATCCTGCTCCGGAAGGCATTCGGATGCTTCCCGTCGGGCGTGACCGCCGTATGCGCGACCGTTGACGGCGAACCAGTGGGTATGGCTGCGAGCTCCTTCACGTCGGTATCGGTCACACCCCCCCTCGTCTCCGTCTGTGTACAGGACACCTCCGAGACATGGCCGCGACTGCGCACCCGCACGCGACTCGGGCTCAGCGTGCTGGCCGAAGGCCACGACGAGACCTGCCTCAGCTTGTCGAACAAGACCGGCGACCGATTCGCCAAGGTGGAGTGGGACCAATCCGCACAGGGCAGCATCTTCGTCCACGGCGCCAGCCTGTGGCTCGACTGCTCATTGCACGCGGAACTCCCCGCAGGAGATCACGCGATTGTCGTACTCGAGGTGCACGGCCTCCGCGCCGACCCGGACACACCTCCGTTGGTGTTCCATGGCAGTCGATTCCGCCGTCTAGCCGCACTTTGATTGATCGGCGAGACTCAGAGCTCGCCCTCGACACCCGTCGCTGGTTCGGCTGTGGCCTTGACGTTGTCGCGGTCGGGGTTCGTTCCGATGCCGAAGATGACACCGCCGATGACGATCGCGAGGCCGAGCAGACTGAATGCCAGGTTGTAGCCTTCGACCTTTGTGTCCGCAGCGGCGACCAGCATGCCTGTACACCAGGGCGCGACGACACCCGCGAGGCTCTGTAGCCCGACAAACAGTCCCAGAACACTCGGTCGCTGGGATGGTGCTGCGAGCGAGCCTGCGACCGCGTAGGAGATCGGCATGGCAGCGATGCCCAATCCATATCCCAGAATGATCAATCCAACTGCCCAGAAGGCGTGCATACCCGCCGCCCAGGGAATGAGGATGACGCAGGTGCCGGCCAGCAGTAGCGCGACGGCTGGAATGATTCCGCGTGCGATTCGCATCGAGACGCCCCGCACAACCAGCCTGTCGGTGACAGTTCCCGTAATCACCATCAGTACAAGCGCTGCGAGGCTGGGCAGGGCAAACAGGAGCCCGGAGTTCTGACGGGAAAAGCCTAGCCCGCTTTCGAGATACGCCGGCATCCAGCTGAGGATGACGGTGATCAGTGCGTACATCGGAATGGTGCCGATGAGCATCATGACGAAAGTGCGGTTCAGGACCGCCTTCCGGAATAGTTCCCGCCGCACTGCCTTCTCGGTGGAGCGAATCGCGGAACCATCTGTCCCATTCGGGCCACGCCGGGACGGGAGCGGCTGATGGTTGATCCTGTAGGGCCCATCTCCGCCGAGAATCAACCAGAATGCGGACCAGATCGTGCCGGCGATCGCCAGGGCCAGGAATCCCCAACGCCACCCCGCTGCCACGATGAGCAGGGTGAGCAGCGGCGCCGCGATGACCTTCGACATCGACGATCCGACGGACAACAGCGAGGCCGGAAGTCCTCGCTTTTCGGGCGGGAACCAGGTGAACGCACTTGCATTTGCCATGGAGACGCCTGGGCCCTCGGCCGCGCCGAGGAGGATTCGGTTGAACAGGAGGACTCCAGCACCTCCGAAGAAGAAGACGGGTGCTTGCGTGATGATCCACGCAACCGCCATGATCAGCAGAATCCACTTGAGTTGGAATCGATTTGCCGTGAACCCCACCCCAATCGCGGTGATTGCGAAGAGGAAGTAGAAGGACGAGCTGATCAGTCCGTACGTAGCTTCCGAAATGTTGAGTTCGTCCATGATATATTCCGCGCTGAGTGCCATGACCGAACGGTCGGCATAGTTGATCAGCTCGAATACCATGAGTAGAGCGACGATCATCCACGGCTTGGTGCGTGAAGCGCTCAACGCCTCGAGGGCGCCGCGGCCTGATCTATCCCGGGCCCGCTCTCTGTCGACAACCATACCGATCTCCTTCCGGTGAGACATTGAGAAACCTGAGCGCATCGCTCGAAGGTAGTACCATTGATCCATGCGATCGAGGCTGTGTCAACCGCCACTTTTTCTCGACAGGGTCTTGCAGGTCACTACCAGTCATCGAGCGCGGAGCACAGGGCGCCCGCCGTTCGCCACTGTCGCGTGTTCGGTTCGGCCCGTGTCTGTTTCACCTCGTCCAGCGCATCACAGCCTGAGGTTCGCGCGACCGTGGTCACTTTCCTTTTGTCGGAGTCTCCTTCGAGAGGAAGAGACGAACCCTCTCGTGGAAGTCCGGGCTCGCGTAGACGCGAGCGATCCGTTCCTCATCGTCGTGAGGGGCAGACTCGAAACGGTCTGCTCTGTGTAGCAATTGTTCCTTGGTGGCACGAATCGTTTCTCGGGCATTAGCCAGTACTCGCGCCGCGACAGCTTCTGCCTCGTCCTCGAGTTTGCCTTCGGCGCCAATCGTAAACACTGCTCCGACGGCGTGTGCTTGTTCTGCACTCACAAGAATGGAGAGTAGGAGCATCGCGCTCGTCAGCGACTCCCCGAAAATGGCCGCACACCGATACAGGCAACTGGCCGACAGCGCGTTCCCCACGGTCCGTGCAATCGGGTACCCGAAGAGCGAGCCGGCTGTGCATATTCGAACGTCGCAATGAGTGGCGATCGCGAGCCCGCCACCGACACAGACGCCGTCCACTGCGGCGACCGTTACCTGCGGAAGTTCCCGAACCGCGTGAAGTAACTCCACCAACTCAGCCTCGTACTCGATTCCATCCTCGCCATCGCGGATGGCAAGGAATTCCGAAATCTCCGTGCCGGATGCGAAGGCGCGTCCGCCTACCCCTCGGAAGATGACGACGCGGATCTGCGAATCGGTCCGCAACTCGGTAGTCAAACTTCGGAGGGCGCGGTACATAGACCGGGTGATGCTGTTGTGACGCTCGGGACGGTTGAAGACAACGTGCATGATGCCGGCCCGTCGCGTCACGAGTATGTCGCCCTCGCGCTTATCGGATTCAGGCTGGATGTCAGTCGGCCCGCCGATGCCCGAAGCGCCCGTTTGGACCGGTTCGTTCTCCGCCGCGAGGGGTCTGGTGTGTCGCCGTGTCATGCGGACGCTCCTTCGGGTGAGTGATCAAACCTGCAGTCATAGGTAATGGAGCCGAGGGTATTCGGACGACAACATTGCGGTCAATGGTAGGGCCAGTGTGCATGCGAAGCGCTGGGTGAGGGTCGCCTTATCGCTGTTGCTCCGCTCGCATATGCCATTTCACCTGGGTGTATGGACCCTATGGTGTGTTTTTCATCAACTATTGACTGCTGAGCGCGATCGCGCCACAATGGACCAACCAATGATCCTTGGTGGTGATGAGGAGAATCATGTCAGGATTTGCACCCATATCGAGTCAGACCGCGGAGGTCGACAGAGTTCCGGGCCGAGAGACCGAGTTCGTCCGGGATCTGCGCGCGCCGAACAAGTTTCTGGTCAATCGGGCGGTCTTCACCGAAGGCTCCCTCTTGGCCCAGGAGCGGGACGCGATCTTCAGCAAATGCTGGATCTATGTCGGCCACGAATCCGAAGTTCCGAACCCGGGAGACTTCGTCGCCCGTGAAGTCGCCGGAAGACCGGTGATCTTCACCCGAAACCGGGACGGGCAGACCCGAGTGCTGTTGAACTCGTGTTCGCACCGCGGGGCCGAAGTCTGCCGTGAACGGCGTGGCAATCAGCGTCGCTTCCGCTGCTTCTACCATTCGTGGTCGTTCTCGAATGATGGAGAACTCGTTTCGATGCCGGACGAAGGCGGATTCCCTGCCGGATTCCGCAAGGAGGATCACAACCTTGCTCAGCCTGCGGCAGTCGATTCATACCGCGGCTTCGTCTTTGCGACTTTCAACCCGGAGCAGGAGCCGCTAGTCGACTACCTAGCCGACGCAAAGTACTACCTCGACCTCACGGCGGACCAGGCGGCCGGTGAGGTGGGCATGGTGGTGACGCAGGGGACGCACGAATACTCGATGAAGTCGAACTGGAAGCTGCTGGCAGAGAACAGTTCCGACGGCTATCACGCGATTCCGGTGCACAAGACGTACCTGGACGTCCAGAAGACCCGAGGTGACAACGTCGCCGGCAACACGGAGAAGGACTGGAAGGAGTCGCATGCGTTCGACCTCGGTAACGGTCACACCGTCACTGTGAAGCAGGCGCCCTGGGGGCGCCCGGTCGCTCGCTGGCAACCCTCGATGGGAGAAGACACGAAAGCGACCGTCGAGGCTTCTTATCGGAGGCTCGTCGAACTCCACGGTGACGAGCGAGCGCAGCTCATCGCCAACTTGGATTTCAACATGCTGATCTTCCCGAATCTGGTGATCAACAACATCATGGCGGTCATCGTCCGCACCTTCTACCCCAACGAACCGGGCCATATGAACGTGACGGCGTGGTCGTTGGCGCCCGGGGGCGAGGACAAAGCCGCCAGGCGCGTTCGCAACGAGTCGTTCTTGTCCTTTCTGGGGCCGGCCGGACTGGCGACACCGGACGACAACGAGGCTCTCGAGTCGTGCCAGCGGGGTTACGCGAGCCGTCCCGGGGAGGGGTGGAACGACGTCTCGCGCGGAATGGATAAATTCGACCCACCCAACTGGGATGAGCTGCAAATGCGGACCTTCTGGCGCCGATGGGACGACCTGATGGGAGCAAAAGAATGAAATACGCGCCGACATCCCAGGTAAGTTCGACGAAGTTCGAACGCTCGACGGTCGAGGACTTCCTCTACTACGAGGCTCAGCTTCTCGACGCATGGAAACTCGAGGAGTGGCGGGACCTGTTCACTGAGGACGCTCGATACATCGTTCCGTCGACGGATAATCCCGACGGGGATGTGGATATGGATCTGGCGCTGATCGATGACGACATCGAGGGTCTGCGTGGGCGTATCCAACGGCTCATGAGCACGTGGGCGCATATCGAAAACCCGAGATCGACAACAACGCGCACGATCAGCAACGTCCGGCTGTGGGATGACGAATCCGGAGACCTCGGGGCGCGCTGTTCGATCGTGGTCTACCGATCGCGAATGGCAGGCACCACATCGTATGTCGCCGACGTGCACTACAGACTCCGTCGAGACGGCGACAGCTTCAAGATCGCCTACAAGCACGCTGTACTCGGTCACCACACTCTGCGTGAGGTCGGCGGGGTGCTGTCCATCATCCTATGACCACCGCCGTCGCACGCCGGATGCGCGCCGCCATCCCCGATCCCCGAACGTGCGAAATCAGCCTGGTCGAGACTCGAGTGCCCACACCGGGTCCCGGGGAGGTGCTGGTCCAAGTTCACGCCGCAGCAATGAACCGCGCCGATCTGCTGCATCAACGCGGCAGATACGGCCAGCGCGCCTTCGCCGATCCGCAACGGCCCAACATTGCGGGAATGGAGATGGCAGGCCGCGTGGTCGGGGTCGGACCATCTGTTGACGAACTACTAGTGGGGGACAGGGTGATGGCGATGTGCGCCGGCGCGTACGCCGACTACGTCGCGGTTCCCAAAGAAGTACTCCTGCCGGTGCCCGCCGACACCAGCTGGTTCGAGGCGGCAGCGCTACCCATGGGCTTGCTCACCGAGTTCGAGGCACTCGTCACGCTTGGAGGCATGAACGTCGGCCACCGGGTGTTGATCACCGGTGCCACCTCGGGAGTCGGACTGATCGGCGTGCAAATGGCCGGCGCCCTCGGTGCCGGCGCAGTTCTCGCCACCTCACGGTCGTCCGAATCGAACCCGATGTTGCAGAACCTCGGCGCCCACGCGGTCGCGAACTCCGACGGAGAACTGAAGGATCTGGTCGGCGAGGCGGGCGTGGACATCGTGGTCGATCACGTGGGCGGTAGGACCGTCCAGGCCTGTATCCCTCTCCTACGCAGGGATTCCTCCATAGTATCGGTGGGCCGACTCGGAGGTCGGACGGCTGACATCGACCTGGCCGCACTGTCGAGCAGGCGCGGGAGAATCATCGGGACGACCTGGAAGAGTCAGGGACTTCCTGATCTCGCGGAGACAGTAGCCGCCATCCGGGAGCGCATCCTCCCACTGGTAGAGGCGCGGCGCATTACAGCAGTCGTCGGCGGCTCGATCAGATTCGACGAGCTGCCCGACGGTTACCGAAGGCTCGCCGACCAGCGTCGCCCCGGGAAGATCGTGGTCGGGTTCGAGCACTGAAGCCGGAAGCGTTGACACGGCGTACATCACACAAAACGAAACTAGTATTCAAGGAGATATTCATGACTGCCGCAAGTGTGTGGACAGATCTGCGGAATGTCGAGTTCAGTCAACGATGGGTGAACGCCGGAGGGGTACGCACCCGAGTCCTCGAGGCGGGCGAAAGGCACAAGCCCACGGTGATCTTCATTCACGGCACAGGTGGGCATGCTGAGGCTTATACGCGAAATCTCGGCCCCCACGCGGAACACTTCCACACGTATTCCATCGACATGATCGGGCACGGATTCACCGACAAGCCCGACCAGGGATACGATTTCACGGATTACGCGGAGCACCTCCGTGCATTCATGGACGCCGAGGGAATTGAACGCGCCTCGATCAGCGGTGAATCGATGGGCGCCGGCATCGCAGCCTGGTTCACACTGCTCTACCCGGACCGGGTCGACAAGATCGTGCTGAATACGGGAGCAGCACTACGCCTCGAGGACGACGTCATCAAGCGCATGGCCACCTTGACGATGAACGCCGTGCAGAACGCCTCCGAGGACAGCGTGCGCAAACGCCTCGAATGGTTGGTCCATGATCCGAGTGACGTAACCGAGGACCTTGTCGCTACCAGACTCGCAATCTACGAGAACCCGGAGTACGTCGCCAGGATGACCAACATCCTCAAGCGGCACACCGACCCGGACGGTCAAGACCGCAACTGCCTGGTCGAATCGGACTGGGCAAAGATCCAGGCACCGGTGCTGGTCCTGTGGACCGACCACGATCCGACTGCACCGCCCGAGGTGGGCAAGCAGATCGCGGAGTGGATCCCCAACTCCCAGTTCGCCTTGATGACCGAGGCCGGGCACTGGCCGCAGTTCGAGGACCCGGAAACCTTCAACCGTATTCACATCGATTTCCTCCTCGGAAAGTAGCCCCCATGTCCCAGCAGGCGCAGGCCGACGTAGAAGACGCAGCAATGCAGTCGCTGTTCACGTGCCCGAACAGATTCCGTGAACAGGTTGTGGTGGTCACCGGAGCCGCCGGAGGCATCGGCAGTGCGATCATCGCTCGCGCAGCGCGGGAAGGTGCACACGTCGTCGCGGCAGACCGCCGACCCGACGGCGAACAGATGGTCCGAGACTTCCTCGGTCCCACTGCTCCCGAATGGCACTACATCGACGAAGATCTCGCCGACGACGCGGGTGCCCAGCGGCTGATCGACGCGGCTCTGGAGCGCTTCGGCCGGGTCGATGTACTGGTGAACAATGCGGGCGGCGGAATCATCAAGCCCTTCCTGCAGCACACGATGGCCACAGCGCGGGAAACCGTCGACCGCAATCTGTGGACCGTCGTGAACTGTTCCCGCAGTGTCCTTCCGGCGATGCGGTCGGCCGGATACGGGCGAATTGTCAATGTCGGTGCCGACTCGGTGCGCAACGGTCTCTTCGAGCATGCCATGTACAACGCCGCCAAAGGCGGAGTCCACGCCCTGACCACCGGCCTGGCGCGCGAATTCGCGCCGGACGGCATCACCGTGAACACTGTGGCACCGACCGGAACGATCACCCCCTACGTCGCCTCACAGCCCGCCGACGCAGTGGACCGGTTCGCGAAGAACCGAGCCCTGATCCCGATGGACCGGTTCGCGACCACCGAGGAAGTCTGTTCCGCCGTGCTGTATCTGGCCAGCAGGGAGGCCTCTTTCCTCACCGGCCAGGTGATCAGCGTCAATGGTGGATCGACGATGTTGTGAATCCGAATGACGTTGTGAAGTCGGCTGTTCTGAATGTCGAAACGAAAGGACTGACAACCATGACTGAAGCACATACGAGGGAACACCTCATTCCGTGGCGAATGGGTTATGTCGCGCTTGATGTCGAAGACCTCGACGGGGCCACCAAGGCCTGGACCACTCTCGGCATGTTGGAAGTGTCCGAGCGCTCCGAGGATGCCGTCTACCTTCGGGGAGGCACCGATCACCACTGGATTGTGCTGCACAAGGCCGAACACAAGGCCGGTCTACGACGCCTCGCGTTCGAGGTCCGCAAGCGCGAGGATCTCGACACCTATCGAGCGAGACTCGAAAGCGAAGGGTTCGCCGTGACGGAGCACCCGGGCGAATGGACCGGAGACGCCATCCGATTCACCGATCCGAGCGGCTACGAGGTCGAGCTGTTCGATGCGATGGGCAACGTCGGAATCAACCCGACAAGGCCGTGGATCAATCCCTCCGAACTGTTGCATGCTGTCATCGGGGTCGCAGATCTCGAGAAATCTTTCGATTTCTACGGTCGCGTCCTGGGTCTTCTCGAGTCCGACCGGGTTGTCGACAGGACGATCTTCCTTCGGGCCGGTAATCAGTTCCACCACGCGTTGGTCCTCGGCGCCGGCCGCGCCGAACCTCCATTTCTCGACCACGTCGCACTCCACTTCAACGACATCGACGATCTGATGCGAGTTCGGCAGAACTTCATCGAACGGGACGCGCCACTCGATCGCGACCTTCTGCGTCATCCCACGTCGGGCTCGATGGGCTTCTACGGCAAGGGACTTCCCGGCCCCGCCACGGTCGAATTCTGCATCGACCACGGCAAGATCACCGACCCCGCTCACCGGCCGCGATCGATGGCACCGGGACGGTGGACTTCGAATGTCTGGCGACCGCCGGTAGACCTCGATGCTTGATGTTCACACTCACTTCTTCCCGCGCGACCTCGCCCCACCTTCCGCCGGCGCGATAGCCGAGGGTTGGCCAGTCGTTGTCGACAAGGGGAACCAGGCCGAGATCTATCAACGTGACAAGCTGGTTCGCATCCTGGACTCGTCCGCCTGGGACCCGGCGGCACGGCTGCGGGATATGGACCGTGCGGGAATCGACGCCCAGGTGGTGATGCCGACGCCGTTCACGTTCCTCTACGATGCAGACCCCGAGATCGCGATCCAGTACGCCCGGGCGCAGAACGACGCCCTCGCCGACCTCGTCGCAGAGGGCGATGGCCGGCTCTACGGCCTGGGAACCCTGCCGCTCCAGGACCCCGCGGCGGCGGAGACGGAAGCACACCGGGTGCGGACAACTCTGGCGATGCACGGAGTCGAGATCGGCACCCACGCCCACCGGTATCTCCTGCACGATTCCGAACTCGACCGCGTCTTCCGTGCGCTGGACCACCTCGACGCCGCCGTCTTCGTGCACCCGTGGCAGCCGGTCGAGCCACGGCGATCGAGCCACAACGGCCTGGCGTTCGGGCTGGGCAGGCCGGTGGAGACCGAACTCGCAGTCGGTTCTCTCGTGTTCGGAGGAGTCATGGACCGTCACCCCGGTCTGCGAATATGTCTCGCCCACGGCGGCGCCGGGGTTCCGGCATTGCGGGGTCGCCTCCACAACGGCTGGCAGAGGCAACCCACACAGTCGCGCACACCTATTGACGATCCGAGGTCCGTCTTGATGCGGTTCTGGGCTGACGGGCTCACCTACGATCCGTCCGTCCTGACTCTGGCCGAAGACACCTTCGGAACAGAACACCTGGTAGTCGGCTCCGACTACCCGTTCGCGGCACAGGAACACCCCATCGGAGCTTCGTTCGCCGCAGCGGCCGCGCGCGGCTCTCTGCAACTCGGCAGCGAATGGCAAGACCGAACCACAAAGAACGCGCTGGCCTTCCTCGGTACAGCGAACCCACCGACAACGCTGTCCCACGCGAACAGCAACACGATCACCTCGAATGGAGCAAAGAAATGACTCTGTCTCAGGAACACGAAGACTTCCGGCTCGCAGTTCGTGACATGGCGCAGAAGCACGTCGCACCGATCGCAAACGAAATCGACAAGACGAACAAGTTCCCCGAACACCTCATCGAAATCTTCGGCGACATGGGACTCGTGCAACTGGTAGTGCCCGAGCAGTACGGCGGACCCGGGGGCGACCTGCTGTCAGGATGCATCGCCCGCGAAGAGGTGGCATATTCCGGTTCGATGGCTCTTTCTCAACTCGCAGGTCAGAACAGTATCGTCGTCAACGCGATGCTCGGAAGCGCAAGCAGCCGAGTCCTCGACGAAGTGATGCCCGAACTCGCGAAGGGCAGAACGATCACCTGCATCGCCATCACCGAGCCCGACGCGGGTTCCGACCCCTCGCTGATGACAACCCGCGCCACCAAAGATGGGTCCCGCTGGATCATCAACGGAGCAAAGCAATTCATTACCTGGGGCAGCATGGCGAAGTATGCCCTCGTGTTCGCGCGGACCAACGAGCGGCCGGGAACGAAGGGAATCAGCGCGTTCCTCATCGACACCGACCAGCCCGGATGGATCGTCACCAAAAATAACGACAAGATGGGCCAGCACGGCGTTCCGAACAACGAGATCGTCCTCGAGGATGTCACCGTCGACGATGCGTACATGGTCGGCGAGGAAGGCAATGGGTTCGGCGCAGCCATGCACGGTCTGCATCTGAACCGTCCGACGGTGTCGGCCATCGCCGTCGGTGCCGCGCAGTGTGCCCTCGACTACGCCATCGACTACGCGAAGCAGCGACAGGCCGGCGGCCGGTCCATCTCCGAATTCCAAGGATTGCGGTGGATGATGGCTGAGGACTACACACGGATCGAAGCCGCGCGGCTCCTCGTCTACAAGTGCGCGGCCGCCTACGATCGCGGTGCGCCTCAGGACGAGGTGACGAAACTCTCCTCCATGGCAAAGCTTTTCGCAGCAGAAACCGTCGACCACGTCACGGCGAACGCAGTCCAGATTCTCGGTGGAGCCGGGTACATGTCCGACCACCCGGTCGAGCGCTACATGCGAGATGCCAAGCTCATCTCGATCTACGAAGGAACCAGTCAGATCCAGCGCAACATCATCGCGAAGAGGATCCTCCGGTGAACCCGGCTCCGGCGGCGCCCTTGGCTGGCATCACGGTCGTGGATTTCACGATCATGATCGCGGGTCCATATGGTGCCCGCCTGCTCGCCGACGCGGGGGCAGAGGTGATCAAGATCGAGTCACCCGAAGGGGACCCGATGCGGAAACGGACGCCGATTCGCAACGGGCTCAGCAGCTATTTCGGTGCGTTGAATGCCGGCAAGAAGAGCGTGATGCTCGATCTCAAGCAGGCTGCTCCACGCAAGCAGGCGCTCGACCTGATCGCCGAGGCCGATGTCGTCATCGAAAACTTCAGGCCGGGAGTGATGAAGAAGCTCGGACTGGACTACGAAACCTGCGCTGCGGTCAACCCACGCCTGATCTATTGCTCCATCTCCGGGTACGGACAGACGGGCCCCAAGTCAGGTCACCCAGCGTATGCACCGATCTTGCACGCGGTGTCCGGCTACGACACCGCCAACATGCAATACCAACGCGCGGCCGATGCTCCCGCCTCCACGGGAACATTCGTGGCCGACGTCATGGCGGGACAGGTGGCCTACGGCGCCGTCGTGACCGGACTGATCGGTAGAGCCACCCACGGCCGCGGTGACCACCTCGACGTGGCGCTGCTCGACACCATGCTGTCCACGCTGGTGTACGAGACCCAGGCCGCACAGGCGGGCGGACCGAAGCCGGGAAAGACCGTGTATCGCCCGGCGCGTGCAGGCGAGGAGTTCGTCATCATCGCCGCAATAACTGACCGCAATTTCCAGACGCTGGCGGAGGCGATGAATCGTCCCGAACTCTTGACAGATCAACGGTTTTCGACGATGTCCTGTCGCGAACAGCACTGGGAGGAATGGCAAGAGATCATCGCCGCCTGGGTCAGCGGCCAGGATGCCGCGGACGTCGAGAAGTATTTGCTCGCCCGTGGAGTGCCGTGCAGTCGGTTCAGGACGGTGGAGGAGGCGCTCCGCGACGAACACCTTGCTGCACGCGGTTCCCTGCAGACCGCTCGCGATGCCGCCGGCAGCTATCAGTATGTGGGTGCCCCGTTCCAGTCTCAATTGAGTCGGAGCAGTGCCGTAGTTCCCGTAGCGGAGCTCGGCGCCGACAACGAGGCAGTGCTTTCACGGGTGTAGACGGTATCCAGTACGAAATAGAAGGCGCGCTTCATGCACGCCGCATAGGTAGAACCATTGAAAGGAGTGGTGATGAAAGTTCTAGTCGAGGAAAGTAAATGCTGTGGCTTTGCGGCGTGCCTCACGGCCGCACCGGAACTGTTCGACATCGACAGTGATCAAATCGCGGTCGTACTGATCGACGGAGAGGTGCCGGTCCATCTGCACGAGTGCGCGCGCGCCGCGGCTGACGCCTGCCCTACCGACGCCATCGTCATCGAGGAGTAGAACCATGGACGCACTCATCGTCGGCGCCTCCGTGGCAGGCGTCGCCACAGCGGATGCGCTGCGGGCCAATGGGATGGGGGGGACGATCACGCTCGTCGACTCCGAATCCCACCTACCGTACGACAAGCCACCACTGTCGAAACAAGCACTGAAGGCAGACTGGGATCCGAGCACGTCCCTGTTGCGCTCCGAGCAGCACTACCGTGACAAGGGGATCGACCTGATCCTCGGGAAACGGGCGGTGTCGTTGGACGGATCCACACGGACCGTGAAGTTCCACGACGGCACCGAACTGACCGCGGACGCGATCGTGCTCGCCACGGGTGTCACAGCGCGGCGGCTACCCGAAGATTTCATGCTGCCGGGCGTCCACACCATTCGCACCCTCGACGACAGTCGCGTGGTTCGGCAGGCCCTGGCCGCCAAACCCAAACTCGTCATCGTGGGGGGCGGATTCATCGGCGCCGAGGCCGCAGCTGTCGCAGTCGAACTCGGAGCCGATGTGACGATAGTCGAGGCGCGTGAGTTGCCGTTCTCTCACCTGTTCGGCGACCCGGTTGCCCAGGCGATGGCAACCCGGCACCACGCGCACGGAGTCCGCCTTCTCTGTGGCGTCGGAGTGGACCGCGTCGAGGGCCGGAATCGTGTCGAGCGGGTCGTGTTGACCGACGGCACCGTGCTCGACGCCGACTTGGTTGTTCTCGGGCTCGGCGCGGTGGCCGCGACGGAGTGGCTCGCCGGTTCCGGGGTCACCGTCGACGGCGGTGTCATCTGTGACGAGTTCGGGCGCACCGCGATTGCAGGAGTGTACGGCGCGGGCGACGTCGCCGCGTGGTGGGATCCGCAGGCGCAGACACACCAGCGGATCGAACACTGGACTACGGCGAAAGAGCACGGCGCGGCCGTGGCGCACAACATCGTCTTCCCCTCGGCGGCGGGTAGGACCGCGGGGCCGGTGCCGTACTTCTGGTCCGATCAGTACGGCCGGCGGCTGCAGTTTCTCGGAACGTCGAAGGGGTTCGACGCCACACACGTCGTGCACGGAAGCCTCGACGGGAACGAGTACGTGGTCCTGTACGGGCGTGAAGGACGCCTGGTCGGCGCTCTCGGCCTCGCCGCCACGCGGCAACTGATGGCCTTCCGCCCCCTGATTGCGAAGGGGGCGGACTGGAACGACCTCGCCCTGCCGGGGTGCGCCGAACTCGCGAGCGAAGGAGTCAGATGACGAGCGTCGATGTTGACGACTCCCCGCTGGGGGGAGTCCTTGTCCTCGACCTGTCGCGTGCACTGGCAGGACCCCAAGCGGCAATGATGCTGGGCGATATGGGCGCCCGCGTTGTGAAGATCGAACGGCCGACCGGGGACGACAGCCGCGGATGGGGACCACCATTCGTCGGCGAAGGGGAGGACGTTGAATCGACGTACTTCTTCTGCGCGAACCGGAACAAGGAGTCGATCACCCTCGACCTGAAGGACGAACGCGACGGGGAGATCTTCCGTCGCCTCGTACAGCGCGCCGACGTAGTGATCGAGAACTTTCGAACGGGCGTTCTCGACCGTCTGGGTTTTTCGACCACGAGGCTCCATGAGCTCAATCCGGCCCTGATCATTCTGTCGATCACGGGTTTCGGGCACGATGGCCCAGACTCCGCACGCCCGGGGTACGACCAGATCTTGCAGGGTGAAGGCGGGCTGATGAGCGTGACCGGGCCCGACGCGGACGAGCCCACGAAGGTCGGTGTGCCTATCGCGGACCTGTTGGCCGGCATGAACGGCGCCTACGGTGTCCTCACCGCCCTCTACGAACGGGAACGCACCGGAAAGGGCCGCGTCGTGCGGACCTCGTTGCTGGCCGCTGTTGTCGGGGCACACGCCTTCCAGGGGACTCGGTGGACCGTCGGGCGGGAAGTCCCGGCTACCTCGGGTTCGCACCATCCGGCGATCTCACCCTACGGACTCTTCCGCACGGCGAGCGCACCGATCCAGGTCGCCTGCGGATCGGAATCGCTATGGAGGGCGTTCGCAACCGCTGTCGGGCTGGACCCCGCCGATCGACGATTCGAGCTGAACCAACATCGCGTCGAGTTGCGGGCCGAACTGACCGACGAGATCGAGGCGATCTTCGGCGAACGCCCAGCCGAGCACTGGCTGGAAGTCCTGACTGCAGCAGGGGTGCCGTCGGGGATGGTGCGCAGTCTCGACGAGGTGTACAAGTGGGACCAGACGATCTCGCAGGGACTCCTCATCGAAGTCGACCATGCCACGCAAGGAACTCTTTCACTTCCTGGTCCGACCATTCGATTCGATGACAATTCTCATGCCGGAGGGAGGCGAACGCACCTACCGCCGCCCACGCTCGGTCAGCACAACTCCTCCGTGAGGAGTTGGCTCGGCGAACCTTCAGCCGACCGGCGGTGAGCGTACCCGTCAGCGCACGTGGTTCTTCGGATACACTTACCATTGGTAGAGCCAAAGGTATTTGTGAAGTTAGAGGAGGGCCCGTGGGCACGCCGACATTTCAGCCGGCGAAGCCTCGCCGAGCGTTCGAAGAGATCATCAGCCAGGTGCGCGGAATGGTCCGCAGTGGAGAGTTGCGCACCGGTGATCGACTTCCCGCGGAGCGGGCCCTCGCCGAGCAATTCGAGGTCAGCCGCAACACCGTGCGCGAAGCGCTGCGCATGCTCGAGATCTCCGGCTTGATTCAACTCCGGCGCGGGGCAACCGGCGGCGCATTCATTGCTGCCGCAGACCCCGGCAGGGTGGCGGCCAGCATGTCCGACATGCTGGAACTGGGCCATTTCTCGCTCAGCGACCTGCGGGACGCGCGTGGATGGATCGAGTCGACCGTGATCGAGGTGGCGTGTGAGCGCGCAGATGACGCCATGCTCGAACGTCTCGAAGCGAATATTTCCCACGCAGAAGCCTTGACCGAGGCGGAAGACTGGGAGAGGAAAGCCCTCGTCCATGTCGAGTTTCACAATCTGCTTGCGGAGGCGACAGGCAATCCCGTCATGGTCGCCGTGATGAAGTCGCTGATGGAAGTCATGCGCGACCTCGTACTTGCGGTCGGTCCGACAGAGGATGACGTGGTGCTTCGATCGCGGCGACGCTTCATGAAGCACCTGTGGGCACGAGACTCCGCCAAAGCGGTGAAGGAAATGCAGCGCTCACTCCAAGAACTTCACAAACTGTGGCTCGAAGCCGACTACAAAGGAGCGCGGGCGGCTACGTCCTGATCTACTCCAAGCGCCGTCTCACCCTCTCACTGCGGGGCTCGGTGCCACGACGTCGACCGCGGCTACCGAGTCGGTGATGATCGCCTATCTACAGCGGGTAGTGCGTCAGCACCCCCATCGGATCGTGCCGCTGCCGTAGTTCTCGGAGGCGCCGGAGGTTTCCGCCGTAGGCCGCGTCGATCTCGGCACCGGTCTCGGGGAATCCGGGCCGGACTTCGACGCTGTAGACGCCGGTGGTGTGGGGTGCGAGCGCGTCGAGGGTGCCGCCCGCCCACGACAGGCAGGCGGCGCCGTCGTAGGGGTCGGACCAGATGGCGTTGAGGGGGATGTTCCATTCGCCGCCGCGGCCCCAGAAGGCGGTGTCCTTGTCGCCCACGTCGGCGAGCGCACCGCCGGTGTGCTGGAAGTCGATTCGACATTCCCGCGTCGGCGCTCCGCGGATCTGGGTGGCCAGGGCTTCTGCGAGTTGGGAGTCGAGGGTCGGTCCGGTGAAGACGGCCTTCCCGAAGAACGAGCCCCGGCGTTCGCCCGGTTCGGGCAGCCGGATCGGTTCCGGTTCTTCGCCGTCGGCTCCGGGTGGTGCGAATTCGGGTAGCCCGGAGAGGTAGTCGCCCGAGGTCTCGGCCCGGTACAGCACGCTGCCCGACACGGCGGCGACCGAGGTGGCGGCGGCCCGGGCGCGGTCGATGTCGGATGCGTCCGCGCTCGCGCACGCGGTGTACACGAAGAGGACGGGTTCGTCGGCGGACAGTGCGCTGTAGCCGAGCACCGCGCCCATTGTCGTGTCACGCGGAAGGGTTGGTGCGACACGGAAATAGGTGGCGAGCGCTTCGAGTCCGAGCACCATCCGATCGACCCACACCGGGCCCTGCGGATGCGTGCGCAGCACCGCCGACGTGACGACACCGAAGCACGGTGCGCAACCCCGGACCGCCCACCACAGATCGGCCTCGTCGCCGGCACTGGCATCGGACAGGTGCACGACTTCGCCGGAGGGCAGCACGAGTTCGACCTCGAGCAGCTGGTCGACGGTCAGCCCGAGACTGCGGGTGAGGTACCCGACGCCGCCACGGGTGACGAGTCCGAAGCCCGCATGCCCGACGATCCCGACCGGCACCACCCGGCCGGTGGGGGCGAGGGCGTCCAGCATGGTTCCCACGGTGGCGCCGCCGGCCACGACCACTCGATCGTCCTCGGGCCGGGCCGTGTTCATCCGGGCAGACAGGTCGAGCATGACGGCGTCGTCGGCGACGCAGTTGGAACTCAGCCCGCCGCCGCGGACGGTGACGGTGCCTCCCGTCCGGTGCACGACCCGCATGACGGTGGAGACTTCCTCCACGGACTCCGGTTCGACGACGCAGGACGGCCGGCGTCGCGCGGCGTCGGGAAAGAACACTCTGCTCAGTGCCGTGCGGTAGTCGTCGGTGCCCGGCAGATGAACCCGGTGCGGAAGCACCGCCTTCAGCTGCGCGACACATTCCGCGGATGGTGAACTCACGAGCGCCTCCTATCCGGTTGCGTTACCTGCCTGCCACTCGGCCCACGGGACCTCCCAGTCCCCGTACGTGTCCCACACGGGCAGGACCGGTCCGCCCGAGTTGGTGATCTCGACGACGTCGCCGATACCGAAGTGGTCGAACATCCACTGGGCGTTGGCCGGAGCCAGGTTCACGCAGCCGTGGGAGACGTTGCTGCTGCCCTGATCGCCGACCGACCACGGCGCCGAGTGGACGAACTCGCCGTCGTTCGAGATGCGGAGGTTCAGGTCGACCTTCTCGCGGTAGTAGTCGGGGTCGCCCGCGCAGACGCCGTACGTGCAGGAGTCCATGATGATGCTCTGCTGCCTGTCCGAGACCACGTGCGGGCCCTCGTGCGAGGGGTGGTCGGGGGAGCCGAGACTCATCGGCATCGAGGTCTCCTGGACACCGTTGTGGAACACGGTGAGCACCTCGCTGGCCCCGTCCGCCTTGGCGACCCACGAGTCGTGCACGGTGTAGTCGGCGGCATTGTTCTCGGCACCGAAGACGCCGTCGCCCAGGTCGACGCCGAACACGTCCGCCTCGACGTGGATCTTGGTTCCCGGCGCCCAATAGTTCGCGGCCCTATAGTGCGCGTTCTGGTCGTCGGTCCAGTACCAGGCCCCGGGCTGCGGCGGTGTCGTCGTCACGTGCAGTCGCTCCTGCACCGCGGCCTTGTTGGCGACCGGCGAGGTGAACTGGAACACCATGGGCTGGCCGACGCCGATGCCCGTGTCGGCGACGACCTCGGGTGCCGGGACGACGTTCGCGTACGCGGTGGAACCGGGAGTCATCGTCGTCACCGTGAACGTCTGCTCGACGGGAGCGCCGTCGGGGTTCACCGCGTCGGCGACGACCGTGTACGTGGACTCGTATCCGAGGGGCGCGCTGCTCGTCCAACTCGTGCCGTCGGGGGCGAGGGCACCGGCGACCGGTGCGCCGGCGTCCGCGGGATTCGTGACCGTCACGGTGGTCAGCCGGCCTCCCGTGGCGGTGACCACGATCGGGGTGGTCGGGTTGATCGGCGCGCCGTCGGCCGCGGGAACGGCAATCGTGGCGGGCGCTGCCTGGGTGGTGGTCGGGGGTTCCGAGGTGCCGGTGTCTCCGATGGTGCATGCCGTGGCCAGGAACGTCATTGCCACTACTGCAACGATGCCGGCTGTCCGTGTGCGGAGAGTCACGACCACCTTCTTTCGGATCTCGATCAGCGTTCGCCGTTCCTCATACTGCCAGCGATCGGCTCGGAGTTTCCTGTCAGACACCCGCCGACCCCGCCCGGCCTGGGTGAATCCGGCCACTCACGGAAAGTTAGACAGCTGTGCTGGCAATATTTTGGACCGTAGTCGCACGTAGTCGGCGTAATGCGGGGATTGACCTGCGTGAATAAAACAGCTAGACTGGCTAATGAAATTGCTCGGCGAACGAGAGGCGAACGCATGGACGAGAAGGCTGATCGACTCCGCGAGGACGTCGTCATGTTCACCCGGCGCATCCGCACCCAGCGGTCCGGGCACCTGCTCACGCCCTCGCAGTTGCAGGCCCTCGCGCATCTCGACCGGGAGGGCCCGATGAGCGCCCGCGCCCTCGCCGATCTCGAGCAGGTGGCGCCGCAGTCCATCGCGCGGACCGTCTCGATCCTCGAGGACTCCGGGATGGTATCCCGCACCGTGGACCCCCAGGATGCACGGGCGAGCATCGTCGCGATCACCGCACCGGGATTGCAGACCCTCACCGCCGACCGGTCGCGGCGGAGCGAATGGCTCTCGGCCGCGCTCGCCACCGAATGCACCGAGGCCGAACGCGACCTCCTCTTCATCGCCGGACGGCTACTCCGCCGACTCGCAGCAACCCCTGAATCCCCCGAGTCGGCGCCGCAGCGGGAGTCACTGATGAACTCGTGAGCGCGACCGTCGCCGACACCGCTGTCGCGCAGAAGTCGCCGTCCGTACCGTTCCGGGTCAGCGGATCAGTCGCCACCGGAAGCATCCTTCAACCCCTGAACTCGTCGATGATCGCGGTGGCGATCGTCGGCATCGCCGCCCAGTTCGGCTCGTCGTCCGGCATCACCTGGGTGATCTCCGCGCTCTACATCGCCACCGCCGTCACCGCGCCGATGGCGGGGAAACTCGGCGCCCTTCTCGGAGCGCGGAAGGTGTACCTCGGGGGTCTCGCCCTCGTGGCGCTGGGGTCCGTGGCCGGTCTGCTCGCACCGACGGTCGGCTGGCTGATTTTCTCCCGGATCCTCGTCGGAATCGGAACCGCCACCCAGTATCCCAACGCGATGACGATGATTCGCGGGTACGCGGACCGGCACGGTGCGCAACCGCGCACCGCGATCACGACCCTCGCGATCTGCAGCCAGGCCGTCGTGGCGCTCGGCCCGACGCTCGGCGGACTGCTGGTGGGGGCGTTCGGCTGGCAGTCGATCATGTGGATCAACCTCCCGATCGTCCTGTTCAGCGCCGTGGCGGTCACGAAGTTCGCGAACGTCGGCTTCGTCGGCGGCCTGTCGGTCAGCCGACGCCAACTGGTGCACGCGCTCGACGTCGTCGGGGTCCTGCTGTTCCTTGCGCTCATCTCGTCCACGATGCTGTTCCTGCTGTCGGTCACCACCGACCCCGTGTGGTGGCTGATCCCCGTGTGGGCGCTGGTGCTGGCCCTGTTCGTACAGTGGGAACGCCGGGCGGACGAACCGTTCATCGACGTTCGGGCACTGGCCCGGAACCGGGCGCTCAGTGCGACCCTCGCCCGGACCCTCCTCACCTACACGGCCTTCTACTGCGTCTTCTTCGGAATCCCGCAGTGGCTGCAGTACTCCCGGGGGATGGGCGCCACCGAAGCGGGGCTGACGATGCTTCCCGTCGCCGTCGTCGGTATCGGCTCCACGCTGCTCGCGTCCCGGACGTACCGGCGGCACGGGGTGCGCCGAACACTCACCGTCGGGACGTGCGCGCTGCTGGTCGGCGGGGTGCTCCTGGCGTCGGTGGAAAGCAGCACCGCCCCGATTGTCGTGCTGCTGATGGTGGCGGCGGTACTGGGAATCCCCAACGGATTCAACAACATCGGCAACCAGAATCTGATCAGCTCGGTCACGTCCGTCGAGGAAGTGGGCACGGCGATCGGGATGTACCGCACCGTGCAGTACATCGGGGCGAACCTGTCGGCCGTCGTGCTGCAGGCCACCGCCGGTCACGTCATCGGCGACGACGGACTGCACCGCACGGGATGGTTCATCGCGATCGCGGGTGTTCTCCTCCTCGCCGGAGTCCTGATGTCGCGGAACATGGGCGACCGCCGGTCGGCTGCATAGGGACCACGTCAGGAGGGAACCGGACCTCCGACCGCCCGCCAGATCAGCGTCGCGGTCCGGGCGGGCCAGTCCGCGGGGGGAGGATCGCCGGCCAGGGCGCGGCCGTACCAACTGCCCGTCGCCATCGTGACGGCGACCTCGAGATCGGCGTCGGCGTCGATCATCTTCAGCTCCGCGGCGCGATCCAGGATGTCGCGGATACGGCGCCGGCGCGGTGCCACCACCCGGGCACGGTACTGCGCCCGGACATCGCCGTCCGTCGTGTCCTGCAGCATCGTCCCGACCAGCGACAGCCGGCCGGTGCGCGACACCCCGCGCTGGAAGTCGGCCAGTTCGCGAACCAGATCACCGAACGGGTCCGACGACGACCGGCCGGTCGCCTCGTCGGCCAACTGCGCCACGACGGCCGCGGCCAACTCCGCCTTCGTCGCCCACCGGCGGTACAGCGCCTGGCGGGTGGTACCCGCCTCGGCCGCGATCGCGGCGAGCGACATCGCGTCGTATCCGGCCCGGGACAGTTGCCGGCCCGCAACTCTCAGGACCCGGGTATCGATGTCGGTGTCGCGACTGCGCCCGGCCACACTCATGCTCGAACCTCTTTTCAATCCAATACTGATGTGTATTGTAATGGAGAGACGACGGAAATCGGGAGCTCGCATGAGTGATCAGGACACCCCGTCCCTGTACGAGTGGGCGGGCGGTGCGCAGTCGTTCCGGCGGCTGATCGATGCCTTCTACGACCGGGTGGAGCGCGACGAACTGCTGTCGCCGATGTTTCCCGGCGGCGTGCACGAGGAGCATCGCCGCAACGTCACCCTGTGGTGGTGCGAGGTGTTCGGCGGTCCGCCGGGATACACCGAGAACCTCGGTGGCTACGAACGGATGCTGCGGCACCACATCGGTCTCGCCATCACCCCGGAGCAGCGGCACCGCTTCGCCGCCACGATGAGCCTCGCCGCCGACGACGCGGCCCTGCCGGCCGACCCCGAATTCCGCTCCGCCTTCATGGCATACGTCGAGTGGGGGACCAGGCTCGCCCTGCAGAATTCGAGTCCGGGAGCCGAGGTGGTCGAGCACGCACCCGTCCCGCACTGGGGGTGGGGCGTCGCTCCGCCCTACCGCGGCTGACCGGGTAGGGCCGGCGTCCTACAGGTTCCCGCCGGTGATCGGACAACTCGACACCGCCGCGGGCGCCGGGAGAAAGTTGGGGCGGAGGTCCATGTCGGGTGCGTCGTAGAGCCGGTGGAACGTCGGGGTGAGCGCCGCCGACATCGGCGGGTTGATCCACGACCAGTCGGTGGGGCACTTGCGGCCCAGCGACTCCTCGCGTTCGACGTGGCTGATGAACTGCTTCGCGACGGTGTGATGATCGACCATGTGCACCCCGGACTGCCGGTAGCTGTGGATCACTGCGCGGTTCAATTCGACCAGTGCGCGGTCGCGCCACAGCGTCCGTTCCGAGGACGTGTCCAGGCACAGCTTCTCGGCGATGGCGGGCAGCATGTCGTACCGGTCCCGGTCGCTGAAGTTGCGGGCCCCGACCTCCGTGCTCACGTACCACCCGCTGAACGGGGCGAGCGGATACGTCAGCCCGCCGACGGAGAAGCTCATGTTCGACACGGCGGGCACGGCATGCCATTTGAGACCGAAATCGGCGAACCAGCGATGGTCGGGATGCTCGATCTCGACCTCGAGCACCAACTCCGGGGGAACGTCGTACCAGCGCAGCGGCTCGTCCGGGGTGCTGATCAGCAGGGGAAGCACGTCGAATCGTGTTCCGGCGCCGCGCCACCCCAGCCTGGTGACGGCCTCGGTGATACCCACCTGCGCGGGATCCCCGGTCACCGTCCCGTCCGCGTTGCGGTAGCCGGCGTACCGGATGAGCTGAGGGCTGAGGATCTTGTACTCGCGACCGTCGGCGAGAGGTAGCGGACCGACGGTGATCACGGACCGCAGCGCACCGCCGTTGGTCGCGATCCGCAGATGCTCCCAGCACGCCTCCGCGATCTCGTCGGCGCTGGTGGCGTGCCGGGCGTCGAGGAGCTTCAGCGTCCGCCAATGTTTTCGGCCCACACACCGGGCGTGGTTGCGCCAGGCCAGCTGGGCGCCGATCTCGATCTCCTCCCGGGTCTGCTCGTAACGCCCGGACACGGTCAGCGACCGCAGGGCCTCGTCCAGCCGGGAATCGGGCAGGTGGGCGAGCTCGGGCTGGCGGAAGAAGTCGGAACATTCCTCCATCTGCGAGGAGTACCCGACCTCGGCGGCGTCGAGTTCGTTCCACTCGACGTCCGGAGTGTCCGGAACCGCCTCCGTGCTGCCCACCACTGACCTCCCGACGACCGTTGAACTTCGTGCGCGACAGTATGGCAGCGGCCCGGCCGCGACGCCTCATCGAGTCGGCCGCCGCTGTGCAGTGTCGGCGCCGATCGTGCCCGCCGGCCTCCGGGGAAATATGCGCACCGCGGCGGCCGTTGCGTCCAAGGTGAAGCTGTCGATTCTGGACCGGTCCCGGACGCGCCGGGGTGCGCCCGACTCTGCCGCGCTGACCGGGACGATCGAGCGGGCGGTGCACGCCGAACACCTCGGATTCGAGCGGTTCTGGGTGGCCGAGCACCACGCCGTGCCGGGCATCGCGAGCGGGTCACCGCCCGTGCTGCTCGCGGCCCTCGGCGCCCACACCAGCCGGATCCGGCTGGGCTCGGGTGGTGTGATGCTGCCGAACCACCAGCCGTTGGTGGTGGCCGAACAGTTCCTGATGCTCGAGGCCATGTACCCGGGCCGGATCGATTTGGGGGTCGGACGGTCCCTGGGGTTCACGAAACCGGTGCGGGAGGCACTGCGCCGCGACCGCAACGCCCCCGACACGTTCGCGGACGACCTCGACGAGGTCCGGAGCTACCTCGAGGGCAAGGGCGCGGTGACCGCCCGGCCCCAGGTGGCGACCCCGCCGCCGATGTTCGTTCTCGCCACGCGCCGCGGACTCGACTACGCCGCGAAGGCCGGCCTGCCGGTGGTGGTCGGCGGGCCGATCCTCCACGGGGCGGGCGCGCGCATCCCGGAACTCGACCGGTACCGCGACAGCTTCGTCCCGTCCGCAGCACACCGAGACCCGTACGTGATGATTTCGCTCGAGGTCATGATTGAGAACGACGGCCGGGCTCGCGAACTGCTGCTCCCGGAGGCGTGGGCACTGGCCCAATCGAGCCGGACCGGCGAATTTCCGCCGCTCGAATCGGTCGCGGACATAAACGCTCAGCCCTGGACCCCGCGGCTGCGGGAACAGGTCGACGCCACGATCGCGTCGTCGATCCACGGCGCCGCCGACCAGGTGAGGGTCGCGCTCGACGCCCTGTCCGCACGCACCGGCGCCGACGAACTCCTGGCCTCGACGTCCACATTCGACCGGGACGCGCTGTTCGAATCCGATCGGTTGTTGTCACTCCTGGACGTGTGATCCCGCACGACGCACAACAGTTGCCGCAAGTCTTGCGCAAGTATTGACAATCTTGCGCAAGTCGGTGGATAGTGTGTGTCGGCAGTCACAACGAACAGCGAGGCGGTAGCACCGTGGCACCCACCTTGACCGAGGTCGCTCAACGCGCAGGGGTATCCCTGTCCACCGCATCGCGGGCGTTCAGTGCCCCGGACCGGATCGGACCGGACACTCTCGCGCGGATCATCGCGGTCGCCGACGAGATCGGCTACCGGGCGGCGTCGCCGACGCGCAACGACGCCGTGAGGCCGACGGCCACCACCGTCGCTGTCGTGGTGCCCGACATCGGGCACACGGTGTTCGCGAGTTTCGTGAAGGCGGCGCAGGCTCAGGGGTGGCACCGGCGGCAGACCGTGCTCCTCACCGACACGGACGGCAGCGCGGATCGTGAACGTGAGGTCCTCGGCGAATTGCAGGGTCGCGTCGACGCACTCGTCGTCTGCGCGCCGCGACTGCCCGCGTCCGACATCGTGCAACTCGCCGGCGACACCCCATTGGTGCTCGTCAACCGGTCCTCGCCCGAATGCGATTGCATCGTGGCGGATTCCGAGGACGGTCTCCGTCAGACCATCGACTACCTGGTCGCACTCGGGCACGAACATCTCGCCTACGTCCAGGGCTCGCCGCAGTCCTGGTCGAATCAGCGTCGCGTCGCCGCGGTCGAGGAATTCTGCAAGTCCCGCGATGTGCAGCTGAGCCTGCTCGGCTGGCAGCAGGAGACCCTTGCGGGTGGTCATGCCGCGGCCGCGAGTGTGATCGCGACCGGTGCGAGCGCCGTGATCACACACAACGATCCGATGGCGATCGGTGTGATGAACGGCGTCCGTGCAATGGGCTTTTCGGTCCCGGACGATCTGAGCGTCGTCGGCATCGACGACTCACCGCTGGCCGAGCTCGCCAACCCCGCGCTCACGAGTGTCAACGTGCCGATGGCGAGAGCCGGCGTGCTGAGTCTCGACCTGGTGCACCAGCGCGCAAGTGAACCGGATTCCGACGTGCGCGAAGTTCACCTCCCCACACAACTCGTCGTCCGTGCGTCGGCCGGACCGGCGCACGATCGGGTGTTTCGCCCCGGAAAAGAGAGCCGTTAGATGAAAATCGTTGTTGCCGACAGTAATCTGATCCCACACCGGGCGCGGTTCGATGCCGCGGTTCCCGCAGGATCGCAACTGTCCTGGCACGGCAGCTTCGACGAGGCCGCCCTGATCGAGGATCTGCGTGACGCCGACGTGTACGTCGGGGGAAAGTTCACGCCGTCGATGGCGTCGTCCGCGACCACGTTGCGCCTCGTCCACGTCGCCGGCGCCGGCACGGACAACATCTCGTTCGACGCCCTGGCTCCCGACGTGCTGGTGGCGAACACCTTCCATCACGAGAAGTCGATCGCGGAATACGCCGTGGCGGCCGCAGTGATGCTTCGGCGCGGCTTCGTCGCCCAGGACGCGGCCCTGCGGCGCGGGGTGTGGGCGACGTCGGTCTACGACGACCGTCTTACGCAGTCGAATTCACTGCAGGGTGCGCGAGTGGGTTTCGTGGGTTTCGGCCATATCGGCAACGCCGCGTGGAATCTGTTCCGGGCATTCGGCGCGACAGGAGCCGCCGTGACCGGCCGTGGCAATGTCGACGCGAGGGGTGCGGGGTTGGACTGGGCGGCCGATGTCTCCCAACTCGAGCGCCTGCTCGCCGAATCCGACGTGGTCGTGGTGTCTGCACCGCTCGACGACCGGACACGGGGAATGGTCGGCGCGGAGGAACTGCGCACGCTCGGCAGTGACGGTGTGCTGGTGAACGTGGGCCGCGGACCTCTCGTCCAGGAGCAGGCACTGTTCGACGCGCTGTCCTCGTCGACCATCGCGGCCGCGGCCATCGATGTCTGGTACGACTATCCCGGACCCGACGGTCGCGGTGCACCCAGCGCCCTCCCGTTCTCCGAACTCCCCAACATCATGATGACGCCGCATTCTTCCGGGGTCTCGCGGCAGACGTTCCTCGGCCGCGTCGACGACATCACCGACAACATCACCCGACTCGCATGCGGGGAGCAGTTGCGCAACGTCGTTGCCCCCGCCGTCGGAGCGAAAGGATCACCGGCATGACCGACAAGATCATCTCCGCGGACGTGCTTGTCTGCAGCCCCACCCGCAACTTCGTCACCCTGAAGATCACCACCGCCGACGGCGTCGTCGGTTACGGTGACGCCACACTGAACGGCCGCGAACTGTCCGTCGCATCGTATCTGCGAGACCATGTCGCTCCCTTGCTGATCGGACGGGACGCGACCCGGATCGAGGACACCTGGCAGTACCTCTACCGGGGGGTGTACTGGCGCCGCGGGCCGGTCACGATGGCCGCGATCGGCGCCGTCGACGTGGCGCTCTGGGACATCAAGGGCAAGACGCTCGGCCAGCCCGTCTACCAGTTGCTCGGCGGTGCGGTGCGTGACCGCGTCCTGTCGTACACCCACGCCACCGGGTGGGACGTGCCCGCGCTGCTCGACTCCGTCGACGCCAAGCGGGAGAGGGGCTTCCAGGCGATTCGTGTGCAGTCCGGGGTTCCCGGACTCGATTCGGTCTACGGCGTGCACAAGGGGGCGGCGGGATACGAGCCCGCGAGCCGCGGCGCACTCCCGGTCGAAGAGGTGTGGGACACGGACGCCTACCTCAATCATGTGCCCGGGGTTCTCGAGGCGGTCCGGGACCACGTCGGCCCCGACCTCAAGTTGCTGCACGACGCCCACCATCGACTCACCCCGCAGCAGGCCGCGCGGCTGGGCAAATCGCTCGAGCCCGTGAATCTGTTCTGGCTCGAGGACGTCACGCCGGCCGAGAACCAGGATGCGTTGCGTCTGGTGCGCAACCACACCACGACGCCCCTGGCGATCGGCGAGGTCTTCAACACGATCTGGGATTGCCAGCACCTGATCACCGAGCAACTGATCGACTTCATTCGCGTGGCGATCGTCCACGCCGGCGGAATCAGCCACGTCCGCAAGATATTTGCGCTCGCCGAGGTGTATCAGGTGCGAGGCGGACCACACGGACCGTCGGACGTCTCACCGATCTCCCTGGGCGCGAGCCTGCATCTCGGGCTGGCGACGCCGAACTTCGGAATCCAGGAGTACATGGGCTACGACCCGCTCGTCAGCGAGGTCTTCCCGCACGCGTGGTCGTTCGCGGACGGCCACCTCACCCCGGGTGACGTACCGGGTGTCGGAGTGGCGATGAACGAGGAACTCGCCGCGAAGTATCCCTACGAACAGGCCTACCTCCCGGTCGCCCGGCGCCGCGACGGCTCCATGACGGATTGGTGACGAGCATGACCGAACACCCACTCTCACGCCGAAACGTTCCTGCCGCGGCACTGATCCACCGGCGGGTGCCGGAAGGCACCGGGATCGTGCACCTGGGGCTCGGCAACTTCCATCGCGCCCACCAGGCCGTCTACACCGCGCTGGCAATGGAACGCGAACCCGGGCCGTGGGGGATCCTCGGTGTGGCGAGTCGGTCGAGCGCAGTCGCCGATGCGATGACCGCGCAGGACCTGCTCTACAGCGTCGTCGAGATCTCACCCGGTGGATCGCGTGTCAGTGTTCCCGGCTCCCACACCGGGACCCTGGTGGCCGAACAGGATCCGGAGTCCGTCGTCCACGCGATTGCGGATCCGGCAACGAAGATCGTGACCATCACCGTGACCGAACACGGGTACACCGTGTCGCCCGAGACCGGATCCCTCGACCTCGACTCCGACGCCGTCCGGCGTGATCTCGGCGAGGCCTCGACGCCGCGCACGACGATCGGACAGATCGCCCGCGCACTGGCCCTGCGGGCGAGCACACACGGCACCCCGATCACCATCCTCAGCTGCGACAACCTGCTGGCCAACGGGCGGCAGACCGAACGGCTCGTGCGCGAGTTCGTCGGCACCTTCAGGGCACCGCTCCGCGACGAGGTACTGACCTGGATGGATGCGTCCGTGACGTTCCCCAATTCGATGGTCGACCGCATCGTGCCCTCCAGTTCGGACCGATACAACGAGACGGCCCTGACACACCTCGGCGTGCGGGACACGATCGCCGTCCCCGCCGAACCGTTCACGATGTGGGTGATGGAGGAGAAGTTCGCCGCCGGCCGTCCCGCCTGGGAGCACGGCGGCGCGCTGTTCACCGACGACGTCGAGCCGTACGAGCTGATGAAGGTCCGGCTGCTCAACGGGACGCATTCGCTCATCGCGTACCTCGGTGCACTCGACGGGTGTGCCACCATCCCGGAGTCCGTGGCACGACCGTTCGTCGAGGACGCGGCGCGCCGCATCCTGCGCGACGAGTACCTGCCGACAGTCACCGTTCCCGAAGCGGTCGACACGGACGACTACATCCGGCAACTCTTTTCGCGTTGGTCCAATACCGCTCTGGGACACAGGACCTCGCAGGTCGGCTCCGACGGATCGGTCAAATTGGCGCAGCGTATCCCGATCCCCGCACTCGAACACCTCGGCCGCGGTGACGTCCCGCAGTTCCTTGCTCTGACCGTGGCGGCGTATCTCGCCTGCATCGCCCCGCTGCCTGGTTTCGACCCAGGCCCCCATGCACGATCCATGACCGACCCCGCTCGACCGCGCTTGGCAGGAATGGCCGACAACGCCGCTTCCATTACAGAATTCGTTCGCTCCGTCTTTGTCGACGGAGGCCTGTTTCCCAGCGTCCTCGCAACGCATACCGAGTTCGTCTCGCGGATTGCGGACTTCGTCGACATCATCGTCCGCCACGGGCCGGCTGTCGCCGCCGGTGAAGCATCCGCCCCGGTCCCGGACCTCGGCGCGATCACGCTGCAGTCCAGGGCGACCATCTGACTTTCTCACCCCCTGCCCGGAATTTCCGGGAACCACCAATGGAGGAATCCATGGACACTACACTCGACCCCACGGTGAACCCGAAGACACCCGGCCGCGCAGGCGGTACACCCCAGGCAGACCCGGCCGCGGTCCGCCGGGCGGCGTGGGCGGGACTCATCGGCACCACACTCGAGCAGTACGACTTCGTCATCTACGGCACCGCCTCGGCGCTGATCTTCAACACACTGTTCTTTCCGAACATCTCGCCCGCGGCGGGCATCCTCGCGAGCTTCAGCGCCTACGCCGTCGGGTTCCTCGCCCGACCGCTCGGCGGCCTGTTCTTCTCGCGCTACGGCGAGCGTCTCGGCCGCAAATGGGTGCTCGTCGCGACCCTGATGCTGATGGGCGGCGCAACACTGGGTATCGGTCTGCTGCCCACCTACAGTCAGATCGGACTTCTCGCACCCGCTCTCCTCGTCGCCTGCCGATTCTTCCAGGGATTCGGTGCGGGAGCCGAACAATCCGGTGGCGCAACCCTTCTGACGGAGACAGCGCAGATAGGCAGGAGAGGCAGGCTCGCCGCCCTGGTGATGACCGGGGCCGCGCTGGGCACGGCTCTCGGCGCAGTCGCGTGGATCGCCGCGCAGCTCCTGCCGGAAGAACAGCTCATGTCCTGGGGTTGGCGTCTCGTCTTCATCAGCAGTCTGCTCGTCACCATCGCGGCGTTCGTCATCCGTCGCAAATTGACCGAGAGCCCGGTGTTCCAGGAACTCAAGGAGCAGCACCAGGTTCCGAAGACACCCGTCAAGGAAATCTTCGCGAACGGCAAGAAGCCGCTGTTCATCGTCATGTTCATGACGATCGGCATCAGCGCGCAGTCGTACACCTATCAGGTCTTCATGGCGTCGTACCTCAAGAACGACGTGCACGTCGACCCCACCTTCATTCCCAAGGTGCTCCTGGTCGGGGCCATCTGCGGCGGCATCGCGGCGTACGGGTTCGGTCGTCTGTCCGATCGGGTGGGCCGCAAGCCGGTGTACCTCTCGATCGTGATCGCGCTCATCATCGTGCCTGTGCCGACCTTCCTGGCCCTGAACACCGGCTCACACCTGTTGATCACGCTGGCGATGATCGTCGGCTTCATCCTCGCCTGCCAGGGCGCGGTCGGTGTCACCATGAGCTACTTCCCGGAAATCTTCGGCTCCCGCTACCGCTACGCCGGCGTCACTCTCGGACGTGAATTCGCGTCGATCTTCGGCGGCGGAGTCGCGCCACTGATCTGCGCGGCCCTCGTCACGGCGTTTTCCGGCTCCTGGATCCCCGTCGCGGTGTACATGATCGTGATGGCCGTGACCGTTCTGATCGCCTCGACGATGGCACCGGAAACCCGCGACCGCGACCTCACGCTGGCCGCCAACGCCACCGACCGTGAGGTGACGGCGGCATGACCTCCTCCGTCATCGCAGTGCTACGCGCCGCGCACGCCGACCGGTACGCCCCGGTGGTGACCGTCCTCGCCGAGAACGGAGTTCGTGCCGTCGAGCTGACGATGAGCACACCGGGCACCCTTGACTCCTTGCACAGCATCCGGCGCGACGCACCGGACGGCGTCGAGATCGGGGTCGGGACGGTCACCACCGTCGACCAGGCGCGCGCCGCCCTCGACGTGGGTGCCGACTTCCTCGTGACACCGACCACCAACCTCGACGTCATCGCCACGGCCGTGCGTGCGGGCGTCCCGATCTACCCGGGCGGATTCACCCCGACCGAGCTGTGGAGCGGATGGAACGCGGGTGCGACCGCCGTGAAGTTGTTCCCGGCATCGGTGGTCGGCCCGGAGTACATCGCGCACCTGCGCGGTCCCTTCCCCGACATCCAGGTCGTCCCCTCGGGCGGGGTGAGCATCGAGGACGTCCCCGCGTGGATCGCCGCCGGAGCGGCGGCGGTCAGCCTCGGCGGCCCGCTGATCGGGGACGCACTCCGCGGTGGGGACCTCGGTCAGCTGGCCGAACGATGCCGGCGCCTCGCGGGCGTCGTCGCAGAACCGGCGGTCGCGTGATGACGGTACTGACGTTCGGCGAAACGATGGCACTCACCAGGGCGGTGGACACCGGTGCACTCGCCCACACCTCGACGCTGCACCTGGGAATCGGCGGGGCCGAAACGAACTTCGCGATCGCGCTACGACGGCTCGGTGTCGACGTCGCCTGGGTCGGGCGCGTCGGCCAGGACAGCCTGGGTGACCTGGTCGAGCGTGAACTCCGGGCCGAGGGAATCACAGCCGACGTCATCCGCGACCCGGACGCTCCGACCGGACTGATGGTGAAGGAGCGGCGAACCGCCACCGCCACCCGCGTCTGGTACTACCGGACCGGCAGCGCAGGGTCGCGGCTCACGATGTCGGACATCGCGGACGACCGGCTCGAGTCGGCGTCGCTGCTGCATGTCACCGGCATCACCCCGGCCTTGTCCGACAGCGCCAGGAAGACCACCCTGTACTGCGTCGAACGGGCACGCGCACTGGGCATTCCGGTGTCGTTCGATCTCAACTACCGCCGTGCGCTGTGGTCGCCGGAAGAAGCGGGTCCCGTCTTCCGTGAGCTGATAGCGTTGTCGGACATCGTCTTCGCCGGTGAGGACGAAGCGGCGATCGCGGTGGGCGACGGCGCACCCACAGAACTCGTCGCGCGTCTCCGCGACCTGGGTCCCCGCGAAATCATCCTGAAACTGGGAGACCAGGGGTGCCTGGCGATCGTCGACGGCGAGACGTACTCCCTGCCGGCGGTGCCGGTGAACGTCGTCGACTCCGTCGGGGCCGGAGACGGTTTCGTCGCTGGATACATCGCGGACCGCCTCGCGGGGGAGTCACCCGGCGACCGTTTGAAGACCGCTGTGACCGTGGGAGCCTTCGCGTGCACCGTGTCCGGCGACTGGGAGGGCATGCCGCGCAGGGAGGAACTCGGACTCCTCACCACCGCGGAACCCGTCACCAGATGACAAGCTCCCACCTCCGACAGAACTGGACTTCACCGATGAACACCACCGAGACCACCGGCACGGACACCGTCGAGGTTCCGACGCACGCGCAGGCGGTCGTTGCCCACGGCGCGAACGACCTGCGCGTCGAGGACGTGCCGATCGCCGAACCGAAACGGGACGAAGCGGTGATCCGCATCGCCTACGGCGGAATCTGCGGATCCGACCTCCACTACTGGCAGCACGGCGCCGCAGGCGAGTCGATCCTCCGCGCACCGATGCGGCTCGGGCACGAGGCGTCGGGCACGGTGCTGGTCGGCGCGACGGACGGCAGCGGTCCCCGTCCCGGCACCCCCGTCGCCATCCACCCCGCGACACCCGGCGGCGACAGTGCGACGTATCCCGCCGACCGCCCCAACATTTCCCCCGGGTGCACGTACCTGGGCAGTGCGGCGCACTTTCCGCACGCGGACGGGTTGTTCGTCAGCCACGTCGCCGTCCCCACCCGCATGCTGCGGGTCCTTCCAGACAGCCTCGATCTGCGGCTCGCCTCATTGGCCGAGCCGGCGAGCGTGGCGTGGCACGCGGTCGCGCGGGCCGGGGACGTGACGGGCCGGTCGGTCCTGGTCATCGGCGCCGGGCCGATCGGCGCGCTCGTGGTGGCGGTACTGAAGCGAGCCGGCGCCGGGAAGATCACGGCGGTGGACATGCACGAGTACCCGCTGAAGATCGCGCGCGACGTGGGCGCGGACGTGACCCTGACGGCCACCGACACCGACGCGGTCGCGGCGGTCGGAGCAGACGTCACCATCGAATGCTCGGGCAACCACCGCGGCCTGTCGTCGGCGATCCACGGAACCGCGCGCGGCGGCCGGGTCGTGATGGTCGGACTGCTTCCTTCCGGTGACCAGCCGGTACCCGTCTCGATCGCGATCACCCGGGAACTGGACCTGGTCGGTTCGTTCCGGTTCAACGACGAGATCGACGAGGTCGTAGCCGCTCTCGCCGACGGCTCGCTGGCAGTCGATCCGATCATCACGGTCGAGTACGACGTGGCCGACGCGCTCACCGCGTTCGCGTCGGCCAGGGACGCGTCGTCGTCGAGCAAGGTTCTCCTCCGGTTCTGATCCCGGGATCCTCGCCCCGGCATCGTCGACGCGGCGCAGTTGTCGCATGATGGACTCGACGCACCCCCGAGGTCAGGAGAGCAAGCTGATGAAGGAATTCACCGCCTGGATCGCTCGCGAGAACGAGGGCGCCATCGGCCTCTCCGAGGAGACGGTCGACGAATCGTTCCTGCCGCAGGGCGAGGTCACGATCCAGGTCGAGTACTCCAGCGTGAACTTCAAGGATGCTCTGGCGCTCACGCCGAAGGGCGGAGTGGTGCGCGAATACCCCATCGTGCCCGGCATCGACATCGCGGGTACGGTCGCCGAGTCGCAGTCGCCGGAGTTCGCGGTCGGTGACAAGGTCGTCGCCCACGGCTACGACATCGGCACCGCCCGGCACGGCGGGTACGCGCAGTTCGCCCGCGTCCCGGCAGACTGGGTGGTGAAACTCGACGGCATGTCCACCCGCACCGCCGCCGCGATCGGGACCGCCGGTTTCACGGCCGCGATGAGCGTGGAGGCACTGCAGTCCCGCGGCGTCGAGCCGGGCAACGGCCCGGTGCTGGTGACCGGGGCGAGCGGCGGCGTCGGCACCGTCGCCGTCGACCTGCTGTCCGCGGCCGGTTTCGAGGTGGTCGCGTCGAGCGGAAAGCCGGAGAAGGCGGAACTGCTCACCCAGCTGGGCGCGAGCAAGGTGATCGGACGCCTCCCCGAACCCGACACGAAACCGCGACCCCTCGGCAAGGCCCAGTGGGCCGCCGCGGTCGACTGCGTCGGCGGCGCCACCCTCGCCCACGTGCTCAGCACCATCGAATACGGCGGAGCCGTCGCGGCGAGCGGACTGACCGGCGGACCGAAGCTGGAGACCACGGTCCTGCCGTTCATCCTGCGCGGCGTCAGCCTGCTCGGCATCGACTCGGTGCAGTACCCGATCGACCAGCGGCGCCGACTGTGGGGCCGTCTCGCGTCCGACCTCGCACCCAGCCGCCTCGAGTCGATCACCCACGAGGTCCCGATCGCCGACGTCGTGTCTGTGATCGACCAGGTGCGGGCGGGCACGTGGTCGGGTCGTGCGCTGACGCGCCTGTGAGTACTTATTAACGTGCGGCGGTTAATAAGTACTCACGGGCGGCGGAGCCGCACGATCCAGGCGCGGGTATCGGCCGGGTCGATCACATCGTCGAGTTCGAAGATCGTCGCCGCGTTGAGTGCCTTCCCGTGCTGGTAGGCGGCGTCGACGAGTTGCGTGAACGCCGCATCCCGCGCGGCCGGGTCGTCGAGCGCCTCGAGTTCCTTCCGGAACCCGAGGCGCACCGCGCCTTCGAGGCCCATGGCGCCGATCTCGCCGGTCGGCCACGCGACCGTGAACTCGGACGCGTGGAAGGAGCCGCCCGCCATGGCCATCGCCCCGAGGCCGTAGCCCTTGCGCAGGATGACCGTTCCGTACGGCACGGTCATCTGCGCGCCGGTGATGAACAGCTTGCCGAACCTGCGGACCGTGGCCTCCTTCTCCGAGTCGGGGCCGACCATGAATCCCGGTGTGTCACACAGTGAGACCACCGGCAGGCCGAACGATTCGCACAGTTCCAGGAAGTGGGCCATCTTGTCGGCCGCGACCGCGTCGATCGCACCGCCGAGGTGGTGGCTGCTGTTCGCGACCAACCCGTACGGCGCCCCCTCGACCCGGATCAGCGCGGTGACGATGCCGACGCCGTGGTCGCGGCGTAGCTCGAGGACCGAGCCGACGTCGGCGATCGCGTCCACGGCACTGCGAACGTCGTAGGCGCGCAACCGGTTCTCCGGGACAACGTGACGGGCCAGCCGCTCGTCGGGCGCTTCCCAATCGGTGAGCACCCCCTGGAAGTACGACAGGTACGTCTTCGCCAATTCGACGGCATGCGCCTCGTCCCGGGCGAGCAGATCGATCACACCGTTGCGCCGCTGCACGTCGACCGGACCGATGTCTTCCGGCCGGTACACACCCAGCCCGCCGCCCTCGACCATCGCCGGGCCGCCCATGCCGATGTTCGCGTCGGGGGTGGCGATCAGGACGTCGCAGACCCCGGCCAGGGCGGCGTTGCCCGCGAAGCAGCGGCCGGACACGACCGACACCAGCGGCACCTTCCCGTTCAGTGCCGCCAGCGACCGGAAGGTGTTCAGGTCCAGGCCCGCGGCGGGCCCGGCGTCGGTGTCGCCGGGGCGTCCGCCGCCGCCCTCGGCGAACAGGACGACCGGAACCTGTTTGCGCCCCGCGAGTTCGATCACCCGGTCCGTCTTGGCGTGGTTCCGCATGCCCTGGGTCCCGGCGAGCACCGTGTAGTCGTACGACAGCACCACCGCCTGCGAATTCTGCGGACCGAACACGTCCCCGTTGATCGCGGCGAGGCCGGCGATGAGGCCGTCGGCTGGGGTGTTCTCGATCAGGTCCTGTTCGGAGCGGCGGCTGCGTTGCGCGGCGAGAACGAGGGGTCCGTATTCGACGAAGCTGCCGGGGTCGACCAGGTCCTCGATGTTGGCGCGGGCGCTGCGTCTCCCGAGCTTCGCCCACTTCGCGATCGCGGCGGGCCGGGCGGCGTCGAGGGTGTAGTCGTGGCGCTGCCGGATCTCCGCCAGATCGGCACGCTCACGATCGAGATCGACCCCGCTGTCGGCCACGTCGCCAGCCTCCGACCCGGTGCGGCGGATCAAGACCAGTGGGTCGCCGGCGTTGACGGTCTGCCCGGGCGACACCAGATTCCGCTCGACCACCGCGCCCGCGGGAGCGGCGATCACGTGCTGCATCTTCATGGCCTCGAGCACCACGAGTTGCGCACCCGACGTCACGGCGGCCCCCTCGGTGGCCGACTCCACGACCGTCCCGGCCATGTGTGCACGCAGGACGTCCTCGCCGGCCCGCAACTCGAGCGTGTCCGACGCGACCTCCGCCGGATGGTGCACGTGTGCGGCGTCGACGAGGGCACCCATCCGCTCGGCGAGGTAGTCGGTGCCCACGACGCCGTCGGCGAAGCCGGGATCCGTGAGAATCGCCCGCAGAAAGCCGATGTTGGTGGGGACGCCGTCGACGACGAACTCGGCGAGCGCTGCATCGGCCTTGCGCGCCGCGGCCGCGAACGACTGCCCGCGCGCATGAACGATCACCTTCGCGAGGAGCGAGTCGTACCGCGGGCTCGGCGAGAGCCCTGGGCGCCCGTAGGTGTCCACGCGCACCCCCGGCCCCGTCGGTGGGGAGAAGACGGACAGCGTGCCCGCAGCGGGAACGGACTGACCGTCGGCGCGCATCGTCTCCATGTTCACCCGGGACTGGACGGCGATTCCACGCGCGAGCGCGGGTGTGCCCGACGTGTCGAGCCCGACGGCGCCGACCCCGTCTGGCAGCGCCAACTCTCCGAAATCGGCTCCCCGCGCGATGTCGATCTGCACGGCGACGAAGTCGATCCCCGTCACCTCTTCGGTGACCGTGTGTTCCACCTGGATTCGCGGATTGACCTCCAGAAACACGAATCCGTTCGGGGAGACCAGGAATTCGACGGTGGCCAGTCCCCGGTAGCCGACACTGGCACACAGCCGCGCCGCGGCCTCGTGGAGTTCGCTGCGCAGTCCGGGATCGAGCCCCTGCGCGGGTGCGATCTCGACGAGTTTCTGGTGGCGACGCTGCACGCTGCAGTCGCGGTCGCCGACGGCGAGTGCCCGCGTCACGCCGGCCTGCGGTGCGGCCACCACCTGCACCTCGATGTGCCGGGCGCCCTCGAGCAGCGCCTCGGCGAACACCGCGGGATTGCCGAACCCGAGTTCCGCCTCCGCCGCGCACGCCCGGTACGCCTCGTCGATCCGGTCCGCGCTGCGGACGGCACGGATGCCGCGGCCACCGCCACCCGCGAGTGCCTTGATCATGATGCCGCGCGGCTGCTCCGCGAAGAACGCGCGGACGCCGTCCAGGTCGGTGGGGCCGTGCGTCGCGGCGAGCACCGGAACCTTCGCGGCGACGGCGGCCTCGCGTGCCGACGACTTGTCGCCGAAGATGTCGAGCACCTCCGGGCTCGGACCCACGAACGTGAATCCGGCGGCGGCGCAGGCGCGGGCGAAATCGGCGTTCTCGCTGAGGAACCCGTAACCGGGATGCACCGCCGTCGCACCGAACTCGGCGGCCGCGTCGAGGAGGGCACGAGCGTCGAGGTACGCGGACGGTCCGGAGCCGCGGAGCGCGACAGCCTCGGTCGCCGCGCGCACGTGGGGACTGTCCGCGTCGTCCTCCGCGTAGACGGCGACGGTGTCGACCGACATCTCCTCCGCCGAGCGGATGATGCGCAGCGCGATCTCGCCGCGATTGGCGACCAGCAGGGTCACTTGTACTCCTCGGCCAGGGCGAACAGGTCGGCCTTGCGGACCTTCCCCGTCGCCGTCATGGGTAGTGCGTCGAGCACCTCGACGGTGGGCACCTTGTAGGTGGCCATGTTCCGGGCGGCCCACTCCCGCAGTTCCTCACCCGACACCTGACGGTCGGGCAGGAGCTGGACGAACGCGAACGGCACCTGCCCCTTGCCCGGATCGGGCTTCGGGACCACCGCGGCCGATTGAATCGCCGGATGCAGCATGAGCAGCGCCTCCACCTCCGAGGGGAACACGCTCATCCCGTTGGTCTTGATCATTTCCTTGTTGCGGGCCAGATAGTGCAGTGCGCCTTTCCCGTTCAGCTTGCCGACGTCACCGGTGTGGAGCCATCCGCCGCGAAGTGCGTCGGCGGTGGCGTCGGGTTTTCCGTAGTAGCCGGTGAGCAGCGACGGACTGCGGACGATGATCTGCCCGGGCTGCCCCACCGGCACCGGAGCCCCGGCCTCGTCGACGACCAGCACGTCGGTGCCCGGAACCGGCAGCCCGCAGAAGACGGGTTCGCTGAGCAGATCCTCGTCGTCGGTCTGGAAGCCGAGCGTGATGGTGTCGGCGGTGTGCGTCTCCGTCATGCCGTAACTGGCTTCCCGGAGCACGTGCCCGGTCGCGTCGCGCCATCGGCCGCGGATCTCGGGGTCGAGTTTGAGCACGAACGACACGGCCATCGCGTTGCCGAGGGTGGAAAAATCCCGGTCGGCGAAACCCGGCAGATCCATCAGTTCGACGTAGTTGTCGACGGTGCCGACCATCGACGTCACACCGCGGCGCTCGACGAGGGTCGCCGCGGCTTCCGGGTCCCATCGGGTGAGCAGGACGACGGTGCCGCCGTTGATCAGCGGATAGAGGATGCCGAAGTCCTCCCCGGCGATCCAGAAGACGGGCAGGAACCCGAGGACGACCGGGGGAGCCTCGCCCACCTGCCTGCCCCCGGCCAGTGTCGCGGTGGCGGCGGTGTACACCATGTGCGCCTGAGTGTGGTTGCAGCCCTTCGGCATCCCGGTGGTGCCGCCGGTGTAGTTCAGTGCCGCAAGCGCGTCGGGATCCATCGGGATCGGATCGGCGCGAGGTGATTCCATGATCCCCGCCCAGTCGGTGGGCCCGGACGCGGTGGGGAACGGCGGTGTGACGCCGGGTTCGGCGGGCAGCAGGTCCGACAGGGCCGTGACCGCGACGTGCCGCAGCGCCGACTCGCCGCGCACGGATTCGACCATGCCCGCGAACGAATCCTGGGTCAGCAGAATCTCCACGCCGGCGTCACCGAGTTCGTACGCGAGTTCGTGCTCACGGAACAGCGGGTTGATCGGGACGTGGACCGCGCCGATTTTCAGGATCCCCAGCATCGCGATGTGGAATTGAGGGCAGTTGGCCAGGTGGACGCCGACGCGGTCGCCTGCCGTCGCGCCCCGCTGCAGCAGCCAGCCGGCGAAGCGGTCCGACAGTTCGTCGAGTTCGGCATACGTGATGTCGCGGCCGTAGAAGTCGATCGCGACGGTGTGCGGCCGCTGCGTTGCCCAGTGCCGCAGATAGTCGATCACGGTGCGGCCCTCGATCGGGTACTCGACGGACCGCGGTACCTCCGGTGGCCACGCGGCGTCCTGGAGTTCGCGTATCTCGGCGAGGGCCGATTCCAGTGCCGTGGGGTCACTCGAAGGCGAAGTGGGCATGCCGAACTCCCGATTCTGTGCGGATTGTCCTTGCTAGGCGAAGCCGATGAGCCTCTCGGAGATGGCGGTCAGGTCGGCGGTGTACCGGCGCTGTTCCCGGGCACTCGCGTCGACCAACCGGGCCGCGCCCGCGAGTTGGGCGTCGGCGAGGGTCTGCGCGATGCGGGCGGGTGGTGCGCACGGCGTGACGTCGCAGGTGGCGTTGATGCGCTCGATGAACCGGGTGTAGCGGCGGATGAGACGCGTCTGCACGGTGGTCCAGCTTCGACCGACCTCGGGGTCGAGCCCGGCGCGGTGCCTGATCAATTCGAGGACTCGTCCGTTGGTGTAGACGGCCTCGACGAAGGCTTTCGTGGTGGTGCGCAGCACCTCTCGCAAGTCCTCGCTCGCCGGTCCCTCGACGTGCTGCGATTCGAGGAACTCCTCGCAGACGTCGGCGGCGACGGCATGGAACACCTCGTCCTTCGAGGAGAAGTACGCGTAGAACGTCGCCCGCGACACTTCCGCCCGGGTGGTGATCACCTCGACGGTGGTCCGGTCGTACCCGAGTTCGGCGAAGCAGGCGCTCGCGGCGCGGAGGAGTTCGCGGCGGCGGGGACCGTCGTTGTCCTTACGCGCCGACCGCGCCCGCTCCTGAGCCTCGCTTGTGGTCACGGTCACAGTATGGATTGATGTTGACGTCAATGTCAATCACGTCAATGGGGCACCCCGATTCGCAGCGGGAGTGCGCTGTGGCGGCGCACGAGGAGGCTGGGAAGCCAGCGCGTCTCGGCGTCGTCGGCGAGGGAGAAGTGGTTGGTGCGCGCGAGCAGTGTGGTGGTGGCGGCGAGTGCCTCCATGCGGGCGAGCGCCGATCCGACGCAGAAGTGGACACCCTTGCCGAACGCGAGATGGGAGCGGATGTGCGGCCGGTCGAGCACGATCTCGTCCGGCCTGTCAAACGCGGCCGGATCCCGGTTGGCCGCGCCCCACAGCAGGAGCAGGTGGCTACCCGCGGGCAGGTCGACGCCGCCGAGGGTGGTGTCGGCGACCACGTGCCGGTGATGCCCGCGGAACGGGGATTCGAGTCGCAGCGCCTCGTCGAGGAACGCGTCGACGAGCGCGGGTTCCTGCCGGAGCCGGGTCTGCACTCCGGGATGGGTGGCCAGGAGGCGGGCGGCATTCGCGATCAGGCCCGCGGTCGATTCGCCGCCGGCACCAACGAGCTGGAGCAGGACGAGCGTCGCCACGTCCTCGGACAGCTCCCCGGCATCGCAGGCGTGTGCGAGTACGCCCAGGAGATCCTCCGACGGTTGCGACCGTGCCCGCGCGAGTTCGGCCCGCAGGTACGCGGCCAGTTCGGTCACGGAGACCACCAGCCGGCCGAGGCGACCCCCGTCGACGATCCCGCCCAGCATCTCCGTACTGTCGTACGCCCAGGCGAGCAGCCGCGGAACGTCCTGCTCGGGCAGCCCGATGAGGTGCGCCACCATCGTCAGTGGCAGGCGGTCCGCCATCTCGGCGGCCCAGTCGATCCGCCCGTCCCGTAGCCCCTCGTCCCACAGGGTGTCGACGAGCGACTGCACGGTGGGCGTGAGCGCGCGGATCCGGCGACCGAGCGTGGGCAGCACGAGTCTGCGATGGTGCAGGTGCGTCGGCTCGTCGGCGGTGGCCAGCACGTGAATCGCCTGACCGCCGCCGTCCATGTCGAACGTCGTGGGCGGTCCCGACGGTTGCTGCACCAGCACACCGGTGAGGTGCGAGGAGAAGTCGTCGGTGCGGCTCGCCGCCTCGGTCACGAGGTCCCACGTGGACACCAGGAAGAAGTCGGTGCCCGCGACGCGATGGACGGGGGAGTGCTCGCGGAGAATCCGGTACAGCTCGTTCGGGTCGTCGAGGTGGGCCGGGTCGAAGATGTCGATTTCGTGGGTCGGCGAGTGGGCCATCGAGGACTCCTTGTCGGCGAGAACTTGTTGCACATCACCACAGTTCGCGTCGGAGTCCAGTGCTGTCAAGGGTGGCCGACAACGTGAGATTCTGCTGATCAACGCGCTGTTCGCGCGGTGTCTCAGTGCGCGAGGATGCGGGTTCGTCGTTGCTGATCACGACCCCGCAATCGAGGAACGTGTTCTAGAATTGACAGAGTAACCGTCTCGCGGTGAGACAAAATAACGAGTACGTTTCTGGAGGTGCCGTGGACACGGAGCAGGCGGACTGGTTGACCGGAGGCAGTCGGCGGGTGCTCGCGGTCGAGAGGATTCACGCCGCCGCTGCCGACCTCATGCGCGAACACGGCATCGACGGGGTGAGCGTGGACGAGGTCGCGGCGCGCGCCGGGTGCTCACGCGCCACGCTCTACCGGTACGCCGGGGGCAAGCGCACGCTCGTCGCGGCCGTGATGTCCCGCGCCGCCGATGCCGTGGCCGACCACGTCGAGCGGGCGCTGGAACCGTTCGCGGACTCGGAACGGATCGTGGAGGCTATCCTCGCCTCGCTGGTGGCGATCCGTGCGGAGCCGGCCCTGGTGCGGTGGTTCACCGGGGCGCATCCGAGGAGCACGGACGAGTACCTGGCCCGCGCACCCGAACTCGGCCGGGTGGCGATCTCGCTCACCCGCATCGCGCCCGACGAGGAGGCAGCGGGATGGATCGTGCGCGTCGTCCTGGCCCTGTTGACGTGGCCGCTGCCCGACGCGGCCGCCGAGCGTCGCACCATCGAACGCTTCGTGGAGCCGATCTTCAGGATTCGCGCGTCGTCGTAGCCGATCGGGTGGGCTCGAGCACGAAGAGCCGGAACTCGCGTCCACCGGACCGCCGGTGCTCCATGCGATAGCCGGGCCAGTAGTCGACGACGAATTTCCACAGGTTTTCGCGTTCTTCGCCGGTGACCATGCGGACGCGCATCCGGGACTCCCGTGCCCCGACCTTGACGAGCGCTTCGTCCGCGGCACGCAGATTCGCCGACCACGCGGGGTGCTCGGGGCGGCCCCAGTTGGAACCGGTGACGATGTATCCGTCGCCGTATGGAATGCACAGCAGCGCCGTCGTCCGCGGGGTACCGCTCTTGCGTCCCGGGACCGTGACCTGCAGGGACTGCAGGCCGGCGATGCCGATGAGACTCACGCGGTTCCCGGTCCACGCGCGCAGGTGCGACTCGAGCCAGATGATGACCGGTGCCATCCGCATCACCCATTCCTGGGTGCCCAGCCACCGCGCGAGGACGCGGAGCGGGTTGCGGAGCGCGCGCGATCGGTCAGGGGGTGTGGGGACGGCGTTCATAGTGGCCATCTTCCCTCAGGTGGCCGGTTCGGGCCGATCGCGATGAGTTTTGCGCATGCCGCGGGTCTAATGGTCAGGTCCCACCGAAAGGATCTCGATTTCACGCCTTGACCCGAACAATGGTTGAGGTTGCAGGATCGGTCAGTAGCAATTCGAGCCACTCGACAGGGAGTACAGATCATGTCCAACACTGGAGCCACGATTTCTGCAACCACGACCTCACGGATCAACCCGGCGACGCTCGAACTGAGCCGACCCTGGGCGGTCGCCGCGACCGTCATCGGTGCGCTCGTCCCGAACCTGGTCATCTGGCTGCTCGGGCTCGCCGCCGGCGGGTCGTTCGAGATGACTGATGCGGGCACCACCAGCAGTGTCGCCCCCGGAGGCGTCGTCATCCTGACGGTGGTTCCGACACTGATCGGGATGACGCTGGCCGCGCTCATCTCACTCAAATGGGTGGCCGTCATCCGGCCCGCGGAAGTGATCGGCGCGCTGCTGCCGCTGGCGACGATCGCGCTCACCGTTCAAGCGGACTTCGACACCGCCAGCACGATCGCACTGGCTGCCATGCACGTGGTGATCGCCATGGTGATCGTCGTCGGCCTCGAAGCGATGCGGCGGCCCCTCGTCGGTAGCGCGCAGGTCTAGGGCGTGCTGTTCACCGGCACATGCGCCTCGATGGTGAGTGCGATGTGCTCGACGATCCGCTTCTGCGAAATCTTCGGGCTGCCGGTGAGCCAGCGCTGATACAGGAAGGCGATCGCCCCGAACAAGGCAATCGCGTTCAGCTGGGTGTTGACGGCGTCGCGGGGTGCGCCGTCGGCACCCAGCATTTTCAATGCCGCGGCCATGGGGGTGGTGAACTCGGCGACGAGTTGTTCGCCGCGCTGCGCCAGTTCCGGCACGGACTGCGACTCCACGAACATGATGCGTCCCCGCCGCCGGTCCTCGGCGATGTAGCCGGTGAACGCCTTCACGACGTGGCGGACGAGTCGGCCCGGATCGTCCGGGGCCGACTCGAGCGCGCCGAGCAGGGTGTCCCTCGCGCCCAGGACGACGTGGTCGAGCAGGGCGACGAGTAGCGCCTCCCGGTTGTCGAAACTCTCGTAGAAGTAGCGCTCGGTGAGGCTCGCCTGACGGCAGGTCGCCCGCATCGTCGTGGCTGCCGTGCCCTCGGTTCCCATGATCTGGAGGCCGGCCTCGATAAGGGCCGCGCGCCTCGCCGCGCGGCGGTCGTCCGGCTCCTGGCCGCGCCATCTGCGCGGCGCTCCACGAGGGCTCTCGCTGTCGCTCATTCCGTCATCGTCTCACCGATCCCGGTGTCGATCGGGGTACATCCGCGCGCCGACTGTTGACATCAGGTGATGTCAACAGTCATCCTGAATGCAACACGTTCCACATCCAGCGGCACCAGGAGATCGCCATGACCACCACCGAGCTTCCGCCCCAACGCCGTTCGACTGCGTCCGCGCTCGGACCCGACTCGCTGACGTGGCACCGGTTCGGCGACTGGCGAACCGCGCTGCTCATTTCGTGGTCGGGCACGTTGCAGGTGATGCACCCCGTCATCGATACCGCCCTCGTGCAGCACTCGACCGTCTTCGACAACGAACTCGCCCGGCTCGCCCGTTCCGCTGGGCCGATCATCCGGGCGCTCTACGATCCGACGGGCGCGGAGGCCCAGACGATCCGCGACATGCACAAGGACATCAAGGGCACCACCGACGACGGACGGCGGTACCACGCGCTGAACCCGGGTCCGTATTTCTGGGCGCACGCCACGTTCCTCGGCACCCAGTACGTGGTCGCCGAATATTTCGGTGAACCGCTCACCACCGGCGAGAAGGAACAGCTGTATCAGGAATCGAAGCAGTGGTACGCGCTCTACGGGGTGTCGGCCACCCACTTGCCCGAGACGTACGCCGATTTCGTGGACTACTGGGACGAGATGGTCGGCACCGTTCTGGAGAAGACCGAGACGGTGCGCAGGTCGCGGCTTCTGAGTGGGCTGCCGACGCCACGTCCCGACGATCGCATCCCCGAGGTCGTGTGGCGTCTCGTCGGTCCCGCGTTCGGACGGCTACTCGTCTGGATCGCCCGGGGAACGCTGCCGCCCGTCGCCCGCGACAAGCTCGGCTGGGAGTGGTCCGCCGCCGACGAGCGCAGGCTCCGCCGATTCGGAGCAGCCGTGCGATTCGGTTTCCGGATCGTGCCCGAGCGGTGGCGGCTGACTCCCATCGCCCGAAGGGCGTGCGACGGAACGGCATCAGGGTCTCGGGCCACCCGGGTCTGCTGACAGTTCCGTGACCCAGGCTGCGATCTGAGCCCGGGATGAGAATCCGAGTTTCGCGAGGACGTGCTCGACGTGTCCCTGCGCGGTGCGCTGAGAGATCACGAGTCGGGCGGCGATCGCCTTGTTGGTCAGGCCCTGCGCGACCAGGTCGGCGACCTGGCGTTCGCGCTTGGTCAGTGCCGCCGCGGGATCGCCGCGCCGCGGCGCTGCCGGGAGACGTTCGCCCAGGGCATACGCGGCGGCGGCGGTGAAGCCCAGCGCCTCGCCCTCACGGGACGCAGTCTCGAACGCCCGCGCACCGAGCGAGCGCCGCGTGACGAGCTCGCACTCCTTGTGGGATTCGGTCAGGTCGGGGATCTGGACGATGGACGTGCCCACCCTCCGTCGAAGCATCTCGGCCGCCGCAAGCAGGACGGCGGCGCGGTGGAAATCGTTCTCGCGGGACGAGATCCAGGCAAGGATCTCGAGGCACCAGGTGGCTCCGAACGGATCGTCGACCGCGCGGGCCAGCTCGAGTCCCTTGCGCAGCAGCTGCACCGCGCGATCACGGTCGCCACCCTCCCGCCACATCACCAGCCCGAGGGTCAGGGACGAGCGGCCCAGGTACACCGATTCCCCGTGTGATTCGGTAATCCGGATCGCCTCGTCGAGACAGCGGGTGGCGGCCTCGGCGTGCCCGAGGATCTCGTGAGCCAATCCGAGCGCATGCAGCGCCGTGACGTGCGCCAGGAGGTTGCGCTCGCCGCGTAACACCTCGAGAGCCTCGGTGAACGAGCTGACGGCGTGCTCCGGGTTGCCGCCGTGCAGTGCGTGCGCTCCGTCGGCTTGGAGCATCAGTGCGCGATCGAATGCAGTTCCCCGGGTCTCGGCGAGAACACGCCCCTCGTCGATCAGTTCGGCTGCCCGCTCCAGGTCTTCGTGCCGGCTGGCGAGGACACTGGCCGAATGCAGCGCCTTGACCCGGAGTGCGGTGTCGTGTTCTCCCTCCTGCGCCAGCGCGCGGTCGAGCCAGCGGCGTCCTTCGCGGAGCAGCCCACGCGAAACCCAGAACGGGTACAGAGCGGTCGGGATCTCCAGCCCCGCCTCGGCCGAGTCGGCAGCCGTGGACAGGCCGTACTCCATCGCTTCGCGCAGGTTGGGTTGTTCCCGCTCGAGCCGGGCGAGCCAGGCGACCTGCCGGGGGCCGATCCATTCGGATTCGGCCTGGCGGGCGAATTGCCGGTACCAGCTGTGATGCCGCCGCCGGAGGTCCGGGAGGGTGCCGTCCTGTACGAGTTTCTCCCGGCCGTACTCGCGCAGCGTTTCGAGCATCCGGAATCGCACCACCGCCCCCGATCCCTCGCGGATGAGGATCGACTTGTCCACCAGCGAGGCGACGAGATCGATCAGATCGTTCGGTTCGGCGTCGTACATGGACACCTCCTCGGCGGCGTCCAGCTCGAAGCTGCCTGCGAAGACCGACAGCCGCGACCACAGCTGCTGCTCGGCGGGGATGCACAGGTCGTAGCTCCAGTCGATGCTCCACCGCAACGTCTGCTGCCGGGTCGGCGCACTCCGGCTTCCGCGGGTCAGCAGCTCGTACCGGTTGGTCAATCGCTCCAGGATCTGTTCCGGCGACATCGAGCGCAGCCTCGCCGCCGCCAATTCGATGGCCAGCGGCAGTCCGTCCAGCCGGATGCAGATTTGGGCGACGGTGGCGGCGTTGTCCTCGGTGACCTCGAAGCCGGGTACCGCCGTGGCGGCCCGTTCGGCGAACAGCGTCACCGCGTCGTACCCGGGCAGGCTCTTCAGCGACGGCTCCGTGTCCGAATCCGGAAGTGTCAGTGGGCGAACGCGCAGGGCGGCTTCTCCCGCGACGTCCAATGTTTCGCGGCTGGTTGCGAGAATCCGCAGGCCGGGGCAGGTGCGCAGCACGGTCTCCGTCAGGTCTGCCGCCGCATCCACCACCTGCTCGCAGTTGTCGAGGACCAGCAGCATGTCGCGCGGCTCCAGGAACTCCACGAGGGTCTGCAGCGGTCTAGGCGACCGCTGCCGCAATCCCAGCCCGGCCGCCACGACTTCTCCCAGCAACGATCCGTCGCGCAGTTCGCCCAATTCGACCAGCCGGACCCCGTCGTCGAATGCCTTCCGGATGTTGGTCGCGACGCGCAGCGCCAGTCGGGTCTTGCCGACACCGCCGATTCCGGTCAACGTGACCAGCCGTGACGCCGAGAGCAGTTTCTTGGCCTCGGCGAGCTCTTTTCGCCGGCCGACGAAACTCGTCAGGTCCAGGGGAAGGCTTCCGTCGGTAGGCGATCCCGAGGAACCGGTGGATCGTCCTGTCGGCGGTCGTGCGGGGCGATCCGGAGGTCGGTCCACGTCGGGGTCCGGGCCCAACGCCATCGCGTCGACGGGGACACCGCGGCGAAATTGGATGTCCTGCAGCGTTTCACCCAGTACCTCCGCGGACGGGCGCTCGTGCGCGTCTCGTGACATGGCCTGTTCCAGCATGGCGGCTACGTCGGCTTCGATTCCGGACTCACGCAGATCCGGCGCCGGGTGCGTGGTGATCCGCAGGAACTGCGCCACCACCTGTTCACCGCTCCTGCGCTCGAATGCCGCGTGCCCGGTCAGCGCGGCGAACAGTGTCGCCCCGAGGCCGTACACGTCCGAGGACGGACTCGGGGAGTCGCCCTCGAGGACCTCCGGGGCGGTGAACGCGGGGGATCCGGTGATGGTTCCGGTGGCGGTCTGGAATCCGCCGGTGATGTGCGCGATGCCGAAGTCCGTCAGCGCCGGTTCGTCGTAGTCGGTGAGCAGGATGTTGCTGGGTTTGACGTCGCGGTGCACGATGCCGAACCGGTGCGCCGTCTCGAGCGCGCCGGCGATCTTCACACCCAGCCGCAACGCCTCGGTGACGGTGAGCGGGCCTTGCCGGCGAATCAGGGTGTCGAGGGAGTCCTGCGGATGGTAGGGCATCACCAGGAATGGCCGCCCGCTCGGCGTGACGCCGACCTCGAGCACACTTACGACGTTCGGGTGCCCGGTCAGCCTGCCCATCGCCCGCTGCTCACGGAGGAACCGGGCACGGCTCTCGTCGTCGAGGTCGCCGCTGAGAACCTTCACGGCCACGGCGCGGTCCAAGGCGGACTGGGTACAGCGGTACACCACGCCGAAGCCCCCACGCCCGATCTCCCGGGCATCGTCGAACCCGGCCGCGCGCAGTTCATCCGTCGTCGCGGTGTCGGTATCGCGCTGTGTGCGGAGCGGATCGCCGTCGGTTGCCAACGCGCTATCCGCCCCTGTGCCGCCCCGGGAACCGTGGTGTCATCCGCCTACCTCTCGACGACCCTTCCAGAGTATCGCCGCCACCCGGGCCGCGGGACCGAGACGATCCGGAATTCGGTCACGCGGCCGTCGAGCAGGCGACTGGTGGCGGGTCCGGGCGGCGCCGGCTAACGGCGGATCGAACCTCCGTCGACGACGAGCGTCTGCCCGGTGACGAAGGAGGATCCGGGGGAGAGGAAGAAGCGTGTCGGGCCGATGAAGTCCTCGACCGTCGCGGGGCGTTTGATCGCTCGCGTGTTGATGTTGGCCTCTTCACCTGCGGCGATCGACGTCGAGAGTGGGGTCAGCACCAAACCGGGAGCGATCACGTTGACCGTGATGTTCCTGGCTCCGAGTTCCGCGGCGAGGCTGCGGGCAAAGCCGATCACGCCGGCCTTGGACGCCGCGTACGCCGCTGCGCTCGCCGGGGCCTTGAAGACCGTCCCGGACGAGAACAGAACGATTCTGCCGCCGTCCGCGACCATGTCGGCGACGCCCTGAACGAAATTGAGTGTTCCGTGCAGGTTGACCAGAAGCACCCTTTCCCACTCGGACTTCGGCATCTCCATGAAGGGGCCGAATGCGCCGATGCCCGCGCAGTGGACGATGCCGTCGATCGTGGCCCGACCGTTCTCGGTCAGGGACTTGCGGACCGTGTCGACCGCATCGTCGGTGGTGATGTCGCCTTGAAGATACGTCACGCCGGGGGCAGGCGTTTCCGGGAGATCCCGATCGACGACGGTGATGTCCCACTCGCCGGCGAGATCGCCCGCCAATCCGGCGCCGATTCCGGACGATCCGCCGGTGAGAACGAGCGAACCCACGGTGGACGCGGTCGGGGCATTGCCGCCCACGGTCGGCATCAGTTCGTACCGCCGGTGCAGCTGTCGAGGAACTCGCCGATCACGGCCCACGTCTCCCGCGGGTGGGTGATGTTCGGGCAGTGCCGGTACGGCAGGACCATGGCGCGGGAATTCTGGAGTTCGGCCTGGAGGTGCTTGCTCCACCCGGCCTCGAGTAGCACGTCCTCGGAGCACTCCAGGAGCAGCACGGGGGTCTGAACGCCGGCAAGTGTGGCGGGGTAGGGATCGGCGGGGCGCTCCTTGCGCAACGCCTCGGGTGCCGGCAGATGCGGAGCGCTCATGCACCCGAAGTGACCGGGCGCGACGGCCCACCTGTACCGGGCGTCCACCTGTTCGGCCCTGCCGGAGAAGTCGTCGCACAGCAGGTCGACGAACGCTTCGATACCGGCAACCGAACCGTCGAAGTCGCGCAGCTTGCCCATGTCCGGTGCTTTCCAGGGGCCGCCGGTGCCACTGAGTGTGGTGACGGAGGCGATCCGGGATCGATAGTCCCCGTCGGTCAGCGCCCGCAGACCCACCGATCCACCGAACGAATTTCCGACCAGGTGCGCCGGGCCGTCGATGCCGAGGTGGTCGAGCAACGCGAAGACGTGCCGGATCCGGAAAGCGAACGGCGAGACGTCCAGGCGAACGGACTTGGCGGATCCGCCGTAACCGAGGAAGTCCGGGGCGATGACCCGGTACTTCTCCGCGGCCAGGGGCAGGACCTGCCCCCAGGTCACGTCGGCGCTGCCGCCCCAGGCGCCGTCGTGCAGGAACACGACGGGGACGCCGTCGGCCGGACCGCCTGTCAGGTAGCGGGTTTCGAGGTTGGCGACAATTGCCGTCGTCTCGGTGATCAAAATAGCCTCCGGTGAAATGAACGATACGGATGATGACGTCGTGCGGGTCAGTGGATGTCGTAGTCCTCGTCGTGCACGGCGCTGGTGCGCTCGAAGTACTGCCGGGCCGGGAGTGGCCACATGATGGTGGACCGCCCGGCGGCATTCTGATACCAGCTGTGGGTCTTCGACCAGCCCCAGGTGCGCTTGGCGCTCTCCTTGGTGACCTCGTCGGTGTACTCGGTGAACACGTCCGGTCGCAGGGCCATCGAACGGTGGCCACCCTTCGCCAGCATCTGGACCGCGCTGATGATGTACGCGGCCTGGCACTCGAGGAAGAACACCAGGTTTCCGTGGATGACGGTGTTGGTGTTGGGGCCGTACATACAGAAGAAGTTGGGGTAGCCGGGCAGCGTGATGCCGAGGTAGGCGCTGGCGTCGATGCCCCACGTTTGATGCAGGTCCTGTCCGCCGATGCCCGTCACCGTCATGGGGACGAGGAATTCCGAAGCCTTGAAACCGGTTCCGAACAGAATGATGTCGGCGGGGACGTGCTCGTCGCCGATCCAGACACCGTCCTTGTCGATCCGTTGCACGGCCTGGCTCACCAGGCGGACGTTGTCCCGCTTGAGGGTGGCAACCCACGTGCCGTCGTCGCAGATGATCCTCTTCGCCGCGGGCGGGTAGTCGGGCATGATCTGCTCGAGCAGATCGAGTCGGTCGCCGGCCTGCTCGGTGAGGTAGTCGGTCAGCTCGACACGAAGGGCCTCGTTGGCCGCGGACACCGAGACCTCGGTCGGCGGAAAGTCCGGATCCACCGTTGCGGCCGGGAGGTTGCCGATGAGGCGGGGAAGGAAAATGGAGAAGCGGTAGTAGGCGCGGTAGTGCTTCAGATTCGTGAGGAGCCAGCGTTCGCCCGGGTCGATCTCCTGCCGGAGCACCGGCGTCGACCGCAACCAGGGAGCACTCCTCTGGAAGATCGTGACGTGCTCCGCTTCCTTCGCGACCGCCGGTGCGAATTGCAGTGCACTGGCGCCGGTTCCGATCACGGCGACGCGTTTGCCGGCGAAATCGATGCTGTGGTCCCATTGCGCGGAATGCATGACCGGGCCGGTGAAAGTGTCGAGGCCGTCGACGGCGGGGATCATCGGCCGGTTCAGTTGTCCCACAGCGCTGACGACGATCTGAGCTTCGGCTGAGCCGACGACGCCGTCGGACGTGCGGGTGTCGATCGTCCAGGTGCTGGTGCTCTCGTCCCACCGGGTCGCGGTCACCTCGGTGCCGAACGAAATATGCTCCAGGAGGCCGTTCTTCGCCGCGAAGTTGTACAGGTACTCGTGGATGGCCTGCTGGCGGCCGAAGTGCGTGACCCAGTCGTGCGGAACGAACGAGTACGTGTAGATGTGGCTGCGGACGTCGGTCCGGCAATCCGGGTAGCTGTTCTCGTACCACGTGCCACCGACATTCGTGCTCTTCTCTAGGATCGTGAAGGGCACACCCGCTTGCTTCAGTCGGAGTCCGGCCAGGAGACCGGAGAATCCGGCGCCGATGACCACGGCGCTCAGGCCGCTGTCGGGGGCGATCTCGTCGAGACTCCACTCCGGCCCGCGAGGATCGCTGTCGTCTGGTGTGAAGGCCACCGCGGCCAGAGCCTGGGCGTCCTCGATGTTGTCGTCCATCAACCAGGTGCACATCGACTCACGCAGGAAATCGTCCGGCAGCGCAGCCCAGTCCCGCTGAGAGGCGAGATACGGTGCGAGGCGCTTCAGGCAGAAGGCTCTGATCTCCGCGTCGGTCTCGGGTGCGAGTCCACTGGCAGGCAACGTCGCCCGGTCGGGCTTCCATTCCGTACGCAGTACGCCGGCGTCACCCGTGACGTGGGCCGTCAACATCAGGAGCGCGGGTGTGAGGGCCGAATCGAGGTGTGCGCGAAGCTCATCCTCTGTCATCGCGCGATCGAGCGTGAAATCCATGTCGTCTCCGTAGCAGTATGTGGAACCAGTGTGCACGTGGGCCGAGTGGCTACCAGCAGTCGAGGCCCTCGAGGAAAGGTCGCACCGTGGCGGCGACTTCGCGGGGGTTGTCGAAGGCGGCGAGGTGCCCGCCCTCGGCGAAACGTAGTTCGGCGTCCGGGATGGACGCGGCGAGCTGTTCGATCACCGCACGAGGGGTGCTTCGGTCGTCGTCGCCGCCGACCACGAGGGTCGGGGGCGGTGAATCGGTGTGAAACGCGCCGACCTCGGTCATGGCGTCGAAATAGGCGCCGATGGTGTTGCCGCCGGCGCTCCGGAACTGTTCGCGAGCTTTCCGAACCAACGGGTCTGCCTCGTTTCGCGATGCGTCGCCGAACCAGCGATGCATGGTCATCTCCTCGGCTTGCTCGAGGCCGTTCGGGGCACGAACCTCGGCCGCGCGGGCCGAAGTTCCGCGAATGGCCTCCTCATCATAGGCGCCCCGGGTGGCCATCAGGATCTGCGCGTCGACCCGGTTCGGGAAGCTGCCCGACACCGCCTGAGCGACCATGCCGCCCAAGGAAATTCCCAGCACCACGGAACTCTCGACGTTCTCGGCGTCCCACATCGCGGCAACGTCCCCGGCAATGAGACCGAGAGTGATGGCAGATCCTCCGCGCGCAGTCATGCCGTGCCCGCGGAAATCCGGCGCGAGCAGACGGTAGTCGTCGCCGAGAGCCTCGGCCAAAGGCGCATACCAGGATCCGTCCAATGCCAGGGAGTGCAGGCACGTGATCAGGCGTGGCCCCCGGCCGAATTGCTGATAGGCAATGGTGGCGCCATCGGCGGTAGTCGCAGTCTGTAGTGTTTCAGTCATTCTGGTTTTCTTCCATCATCCGCTGTTCGGCGAGATCGACTTCGGCCCGGAGCCGGGCGGACATATCGTGGAAATAGGATTTGAAGAGATCGGAGGACCTGCGCATCTCCTGATGCCGCGGCCGCTCGAGTTCGATTTTCATGTCGACCACCATGCGGCCCGGCCTGCTGGCCATCAGGATGACGCGGTCGCTGAGCAGGATGGCCTCTTCGAGGTCGTGGGTGACGAAGATGACCGTCGGTCGCTCGGCCTCCCACAATCGGAGGAACTCCTCCTGCTGGATCGCGCGGGTCTGGGCGTCCAACGCTGCGAACGGCTCGTCCATCAGGAGGACCCCGGGGCTCTGGACCAGGGTGCGGGCGATCGCAACGCGCTGGCGCATGCCCTGCGAGAGGTGGAGAACATCCGAGTCGGCGAACTCGTGCAGACGAACGCGACGAAGCCATTCCTCGGCGCGCTCGCGTCGTTCCGCCTTGGGGACGCCCCGGACCTCCATGCCGAGTTCGACGTTGCTGCGGACCCGTCGCCACGGTAGGAGCGCATCACGCGCAAAGAGGAAAGCGGCGTCATTGCTGCCGGGCCTCACCTCCGCTCCGTCGATGCGAACGGTTCCACTGCGCGGCTTCAGGAGGTTGCCGACCATGCCGAGCGCCGTGGTCTTCCCGCAGCCGGACGGACCGACGATGCTGACGAACTCGGACGGCTCGATGCGGAGGTTGAAGTCGTCCAGCACGCGCACCGGTCGATTGCCGTGGAGGAACGCGTGGCGGACATTTTCGAACTCGACGGAGACCCCCTTGGCGGTAGTGGGCCTCGTCGTAGTTTCAGCTGGACCAGTCACAAGATTCTCACTCTCACTGTTTGACCGTAGGGATGAATCGGACACCGTCAATCCGATGATGTGTGTGCGGGGCCGACCGATCGCTGCCTCCCGTGCCGGACGATCTGCTGAATCGGCACAAAAATCCGCGGTGGATCCGGACTGCACGACCCTGTGGTGAATATCACCCTATCGGCCCATGAATCGTTGAACACGTCGGCGACGGTGTCAAGGAAAAGAGGCCCGCGCGGGGGCTATCGCCTTGATAGCGATTCAGTCATTGTCCACGGCCCCGAATGGCACGACGCTAACTCGAACGCACCTTGCCGGGAACGGCTCCCAGTGCGTCACAAGCTGCCCACACAGGGTGCGAATCACGAGGAGGACGTCAGGTGACCAGAGAAGCCGCCACCATCAACAAGGTCGGTCAGACCACTTTCGACTTCACGGACCAGGTCGTCATAGTGACGGGCGCTTCCGGAGGCATCGGGTCGGCGCTCGCCGACAAGTTCGCGGAAGCGGGAGCAGATCTGATCCTGCACGGGCGCAACGCCGAAACGCTCCAGGCGAGAGTCGAGAGTGTCGAAGCGCTCGGACGGAAGGCCGCCCTCGTCGCCGGCAACATCCGCGAGCCGAAGACTGCCGAAGATCTCGTCCGGACCGCCCTCGAACGGTTCGGTCGGATCGACGTCCTGATCAACAATGCCGGCGGCAACTTCGCATCGCGCCTCGAGGACCTGTCGGTCAATGCCTGGAACGCGACGATCGACACCAACCTCAGCGGGGCCTTCCACGCTGCCCGCGCATGCCTGCCGGTCTTCGAACGTCAGGGCGGCGGAAACGTCATCAACGTCGGATCCGGATCGGCCAACCACGCACACCCGCTCCGCGGCGCCTACGCGGCAGCCAAGGCGGGGCTCGCCTCGCTGACGAAGACGATGGCCTGGGAATGGGCGGATCGCGGCATCCGAGTCAACTGCGTCGAACCCGGCGCCACCCTGACACCCGCGTCTCGTTTCGCATCTCCCGAGACCGAGCAGAAGTTCGGTCGCTACCTCGCACTCGGACGCGTCGGAAGGCCTGAAGAGGTCGCCGATGCGTGCCTCTACCTGTGCTCCGACGCCGCAAGCTTCATCACGGGAACCGTCCTGCAGGTGACGGGCGGCCCCCACACCTCCTCGGCCGCCGACGTCGAACTCGTCCGAGGACCGCTCGATGCCTGACCTGCACAGCTGTCCAGAAGACTCGAAGGGAAGGTCCCGCCATGGAATCCATCACTGAAGCGCCCCGCACGATCGCGTCGATCGGCGGAGTCGCGAACAACGACGAACCGGCGGACATCGACAACACGATCCTCGTGGAGCGGCGTCGCGCGCGGCGCAACGAAAAGATCCTCGTCTGGTCGCTTCGGGTGGGTGCACTCGCACTCTTCGTCGCCGTCTGGGCCTATGTCTCCGGAAACATGATCGTCGACCCGATGATGATCTCCGCCCCTCTCGATGTCGCGCGCGCGTTCATCGCCCAGCTGAGCGACGGCGTCTTCTGGACCGACGTCACGGCGACGTTCAGCGGGGCGATGGTCGGGCTGGTGACCGGTGCGATCGCCGGCATCCTCGCGGGCGTCGTCTTCGCCCGCGTCCAGGTGCTCCACACCGCGGCCTCACCGTTCCTGACCTTGATGAACAGCCTTCCGCGTCCCGCGCTGGCACCGATCTTCATCCTCTGGTTCGGCCTGGGTTTCGGACCGAAGGCCCTCGTCGCCTTCAGCGTCGTGTTCTTCGTCCTGATGACCAGCACGATGGGTGCGATGAAGAGCATCGACCACGACATCGCTCAGCTGACCAAGTCGCTGGGCATGACGCGGACCCAGCGCTTCTTCAAGATCGAGATTCCCGCGGCTCTGCCGGCCATCGTCGGCGGCCTGAGGCTCGGCGCGGTCTACTCGGTGCTCGGCGCCGTCGTGTCGGAAATGGTCGGCGCCTACACCGGCCTGGGGCAGCGCCTCGTCGTCGTCACCAACAATTTCCAGGTTGCGGAAACCTTCGCGATCCTGATCGCCATGGGATTGCTGTCCATGGTCCTGGACGTCTCGATCTCCGGTCTGCAGAAACTGGTCACCAAGTGGACGAGATAGGTCGGTGAAGATCTCCGCTCGCCTGCCGCGGGATACACCACGGGGACAACGATTCCCGTCGAGGACGGCTCCCTCTCGCGGGACTCGACGGGACTCCACGACCTGTTGAACCGACCGACCCGCGTCGGTCGGTTCGAGGTTTCGTGGCGATCGCCGCGAACAGCCCGACGCTGAGTTCGGAGAGCCCCCGGCGAGCTGTAATGTGGGCCACGTCGCATAGCAGCACCGAGGGAGACCGATGAGATTCGAGCAGTTGCGATATCTGGAAGCAGCGCTTCGGACCGGATCGTTCCGTCAAGCCGCCAAGGAACTCGACATCTCCCAGCCGACGATCACCAACCAGGTGCAGCGGCTCGAGGAGGACCTCGGCGTCGTGCTCGTGGTTCGTGGTGCCAAGGGGGTTCGGCCGACGTATGCGGCCGAACGGATCCTGCCGCACGTGGTCGCCGCCGTTCAGGCCGAACACCTGATGCGCGAGGAGGCCAGCGCCATCGGTGGCCTGAAACTCGGCACGGTCCGCCTGGGCACGGTGCCCGCGGGATCGCAGACGATCCTTCCCGGGGTGGTCAAGCGCCTGTTGAGCGACTTTCCCAATGTGCGTTTCGAGGTGGAGGAAGGTCCATCGCGAATGGTGAGCCGCGGCGTCCTCAGCGGCCATTTCGACGTGGGTCTGGTGACGCGTCTGGCCGGCATCGATCTGATTCCGGCAGAGCAGGCCCTGCTGCACCACGTCGACCTGATCTCCGGCCGGCTGGTGCTGGCGGTCCCGGAGAACCATCGCCTCGCCACCAAGGACGGCTTCGAGGCCTCCGACCTGGAGGGCGAGCCGCTGATCTTCCCGGCGGAGACCAGCATTCTCCGTACCGCCTTCGAGCAGCTACTCGACGGGATCGAGGCCAGGATCGTCTACGCCACCAACAACGCCGAAGCATCGCAGAACATGGTGCGCGCCGGCGTCGGGATCTGCATGGCCAACACACTTCTCAGCTCGACGGTGAGCGGCAACGGCGTCGCGCTCGTGCCCCTTCCTTTCGAGTGGGCGCATGCCCGCATCTCCGCGATCGTCAGAAACGACGAAGCGCGGACGTCTGCGGTGCAGGCATTTTTGGGCCTGTTGCGGGAATCTGCCAAGAACTTCTGACAGCGCCGTCGACCGGGACGCCGACTCGTCGGCGACGGCCCGATAGCGCACCCGTATCACCCCGCCAACGCTGCGGACCTTCCCAAGCCCTGTGCGGCTGACCACACTGAATACGTGCCGAGCGAGCGAGATCGCCGCCGGATCCGACGTTCAGTGAGGAACTTCAGGTGTCAGTCGATACAGCACAGCCATGCACCCGGGACGCAGTCGCCGAACTCATTTCCGTTGCACGGGAACGAGAATCGGCGATGTTCACAGAGGCGGAAGGTAAATCCCTGCTCTCCGCTCTCGGGATCGACACCCCCCGGGGCATCGAAATTGCTGTCGGCCAGTCGATTTCCGACGACCTTCGCGAGCCGTTGGTCGTCAAGGCCATCTCGTCCACGCTCGTCCACAAGTCCGACGCCGGCGGCGTGCGGGTGGGGGTGCGCCGCGACGAGATCGACGAGGTCGCTGCACGGATGGGCGAGCAACTGGCCGCCGCCGGGCACTGCTTGGAGGGCCTGCTCGTCGAGGAAATGGTGCCGTCCGGTCACGAAGTGATCGTCGGAGCGGTTCGGGCCCCGGGGCTGGGCTGGACCGTCATGGTGGGCCTCGGCGGCGTCTTGGTCGAGGTCTTCGAGGACGTTGCGTTCGGTCTCGCACCGCTCGCGAACGACCAGATTCTCGACATGCTGCACGAACTGCGCGGCATGAAGGTGCTCGACGGAGCCCGCGGCGGCGAGAAGGCAGACATTCCGGCGTTGGTGACGCTGATCTCGCGGCTCGCCGGGCCGAACGGTCTGCTGCAGTCGCTGCCGGACGACGTGATCGAGATCGACCTGAACCCGGTCATCGTTTCCGGAACACGGGCAGTGGCCGTGGACGCGCGCTTCGTCGTCGGTCCGGTGGAAGACACCGGATCCGCACCCGGGGACCGTGGTGACGACCGGGCCACGGATTTCACGCCGCTGTTCCATCCGCGCAGGATCGCCGTCCTCGGCGCGAGCGGTCAGCGGCCGAATCTCGCCAACCGGTTCATCCGGAACATTCTGAGCGGCGGCTTCGACGGCACCATCGTGCCGATCCACCCGACCGCGGACAGCATCGAAGGACTTCCCACGGCGCGGTCGCTGGCCGAGGTCGATCAACTGATCGACTACGCGTTCGTGGCGCTGCCCGCGAGCCGTGTCAGCGAGGCGCTGAGCCGAGGCGCCGGGCGAGTTCGGTTCGCCCAAGTGATCTCCAGCGGTTTCGGTGAGGTCGAAGAAGGAAAAGACCTCGAGGAGACCCTGGTCCAGACCGTCCGCGACGCGGGCATTCGGCTGATCGGCCCGAACTGCCTGGGCACGCACGCCTCGGCCGGTCGACTCTCGTTCGTGCCCGAAGCACCCCTGACACCCGGAACGACGGCTGTCGTCTCGCAGAGCGGCGGGCTGAGTGTCGACATCCTCCGCGTCGGATCGTTGCGCGGCATCGACTTTCACAGCGTGGTCAGCATCGGGAACGGCGCCGACGTCACCGCCGCCGAGCTCGTCGAATCCGCCCTGCGGAACGACGAGGTCCGGGTCATCGGCCTGTACCTCGAGTCGCTCGCCGCGGCACGCGAGGTGCTCGACGTGCTGACCCGGGCCGAAATACGCAAGCCGGTAGTGCTTCTCGCCGGTGGCCGAACCAGCGAAGGCTCGCGGGCGGCGACCAGCCACACCGGCGCCCTCGCGGGAAATCACCGGCTGTGGCCCGCGATCGCGCGGCAGGCCGGAATGACCCTCGTCGATTCGCTCGAGGACTTCGCCACGGCCCTCCATGCCCTGTCCACACTCGACCTCACCGTCAAGCCGAACGGTCGCGATGCCGTTCTGTTCGGCAACGGCGGCGGAGCGAGTGTCCTCGGCGCCGACGCACTCGGGCGGCAGGGACTGGCCACACCGCCGCTCGCCGATTCCGTAGTCGAGGAACTGGACGGCCTGGGCCTGCCGCCGGGCAACGGACTGCGCAACCCGATCGACGTGCCTGCGGGAACGCTCGCCGTCAAGAACGGTGCGATCGCGAAGGACGTTCTCGCGGTGGTGCTCGCCGGTAGCGAGCCGGCAGTGCTGATCTCCCACCTCAACGTGGGCATCATCCAGCGCAACCTCGGTGAAACCCACGGCGACGTGACCGGCACCGTCATCGACTCGATCGCCGGTGCCCGCGACGAGGCCGCGTCGAACACCCACCAGCTTCTCGTGCTCAAGACGGACGGCAGCGCCGAGACGGAGGCATTGATCAAGACGTACGCGCACCGCGCCCGCACCCGCGGAATCCCGGTCTTCCCGGCCTTCGAGGACGCGGCCCTCGCCGCACGGGCGGTTCTCGAGCAGGGACAGCGGACATACCAGGCGTCACGCGACGCAGACGGAAGGTAGTAGAGATGTCACAGGACACAGTGATGGCTGAACCCACGCTCAGCCGCGAGCAGGAGCACGAAGAACGCCGCGCAGCCGCGCTGGCGATGGGTGGCCCGAAGAAGCTGGAACAGCGGCGCGCCGAGGGCAAACTCAACGCCCGCGAGCGGATCGCGTTGATGCTCGACCCCGGAACCTTCCGGGAGAGCGGGTTGTTCACGACCTCGGCCGTCGACGCCGATCGCGACAAGACACCCGCGGACGGCAAGGTGACCGGAACCGGCGAGGTCGACGGCAGGCGCGCAGCCGTCATCGCCTACGACTTCACCGTCAAGGGGTCGTCGAGCAGTCCGGTGAGCAACAAGAAGATGTCCCATTTCAAGGAACTCGTCGTCCAGGTCGGGATGCCGCTGGTCTACCTGTCCGAATCCACCGGGGTCCGGATGCCGGACGCGATGGGCGGGACCGGAATGGGCGCCGCCAACAGCAAGAAGCGGTTCCTCCGCCAGCGCGAAAGCCCCTGGGCATCAGCAGCATTCGGATACTGCTTCGGATCCGCGGCCTGGCACACCGTGTCCGCCGACTTCGCGGTCTTCCGCAAGGGGAGTGTCCTGGCGGTGTCGAGCCCCGGGCTGGTCAGCCGCGCCACCGGTCAGCAGGTCGACGCCCAGGAACTCGGAGGCTGGAAGGTCCACGCCGAGGTCACCGGCTACGCCGATGCCGTCGCCGACACCGACGAGGAAGCGATCGAACTGATCCGCCGGTTCCTCTCGTACCTGCCTTCGCACAACGGTGAGACACCGCCGGTCGCGCCGGTCCCGAGCGGATCGGGTGAGCGTGCCGCCGAACTCAACGACATCGTTCCCCAGACCCGCACCCAGACCTACGACGTACGCAAGGTGATCGAGATCGTCGCCGACACCGGTTCGGTGTTCCCGATCAAGGCACGCTACGGCAAGAGCCTGGACACCTCGCTGGTCCGGATCGGCGGACAGAGCGTCGGCATCATCGCCAACAACCCGATGTTCAAGGGCGGGGCGCTCGACGGTCCGGCGTGTGACAAGGCGACCAGCTTCCTGGTGCTCTGCGACTCCTACAACATTCCCGTCGTGTTCCTCGTCGATCAGCCGGGATTCCTGATCGGGCTGGAAGCCGAGCGGAACAAGATCGCCGGCAAGGTCATCAACTGGATGAACGCCTTGTCCCTGGTGACCGTGCCGAAGATCGCTGTCACGCTTCGCAAGAACTACGGCCAGGCCTACATCAACATGGGCGGCGGACTGACCGCCGACACGACGGCAGGCTGGTGGTCCACGGAGGTGAGCTTCATGGATCCCACGTCCGCGGTGTCGGTCGTCCACGGGGTCGACGCGGAATCCGACCCCGAGCTCTACGCGCAGCGGCTCGCCGAGATGGCCAAGGGGACTACCGCGTACGACGTGGCACGCGTCTTCGGCGTCGAACAGGTCATCGATCCCGCCGAGACCCGCGACTTCATCCTCGGCGCACTGAAAGACCACTACCGAGCCCGGACCAACGGCATCGGCGAGCACCTGCTGCGCGCCTGGCCGACGAGTTACTGAGGACGATGTGATGAACTCATTTCCAGATTGCCTGCTGGTCGCGAATCGCGGCGAGATCGCCCGGCGGATCATCTCGACCGCCAACAAGCTCGGTGTCCGCACCGTCGCGGTCTACCACAAGGTCGATGCGGACCTGCCCTACATCGGTGAGGCCGACCACGCCGTTCAGCTCGAGGGCGACACACCGGTGCAGGCGTACCTCGACGGTGCCCAGATCGTCCGAATCGCACAGCAAGCCGGTGCGACGGCCGTGCATCCGGGCTACGGATTCCTGGCCGAGAACGCCGACTTCGCCCGACTGGTGGCCCAGTCCGGACTGACGTGGGTCGGCCCGAGCGCCGAGGTCATCGAGGTGATGGGTGACAAGGTCGAGTCGCGCCGGGTCGTGGCTGCTGCCGGTGTGCCGATCAGCGGCGACGTCGGCGCAGCGCTCGAGACGGGCGACGAAGCCGTCGCCGAGGCCGGGCGTCTCGGATACCCGGTGATGGTCAAGGCATCCGCAGGCGGCGGCGGAATCGGCATGGCCGTCGCGCACGACGAAGACGGCCTGCGCAAGGCGTTCGAGAACACCAAGTCGATGGCGGCCCGGAGCTTCGGTTCCGATCGGGTTTTCGTCGAACGGTATGTGTCGTCCGCGCGGCACGTCGAGATCCAGATCCTGGGTCTGGAGGACGGTTCGATCGTCACTCTGGGAGAACGGGATTGCTCGACGCAACGACGTCACCAGAAGCTGATCGAGGAGAGCCCGGCCCCGCACCTGGATCCGGCCCTGCGAGAGCGCCTCGTCGAGAGTTCGATCGCGGCCGCCCGGGCCGTGGGCTATCGGAACGCGGGCACGGTGGAATTCCTGCTCGACGCCGTCAGCGGTGACTTCGTGTTCCTCGAGATGAACACCCGTATCCAGGTCGAGCACCCGATCACCGAACTGACCCATGGTGTCGATCTGGTCGAGCAGCAGCTGAGCATCGCGCAGTCGGGCACCACCACCCCGGGCTTCGCCCCCGTCCCGCGCGGTCATGCGATCGAATTGAGGATCTGCGCGGAAGACCCCAAACGGTTCTTCCCGCGCCCGGGGCCGATCGACGTGTGGCAGGAGCCGACGGGGCCCGGTATCCGGGTCGACGCGGGCTATACGGCCGGGACCGAGGTGACGCCGCACTTCGACTCGTTGCTGGCCAAGGTCTGCGCGTTCGGCGCGACCCGTGAGGAGGCGCACGCCCGCGCCCTCGCGGCCTGCAAGGAGTTCGTGATCGAGGGGCTCGTCACCAACAAGCCCTTCCTCGAAGACGTGCTCGGCTCGGAAGAGTTCACGAGCGGGCGTTACGACACCGGTGTGGTCGAGAAGATCCAGCAGAGACAAAAGAACTTGGCCAGAAGGAGTGCGTGAGATGTCAGAGACGATTCAGTCGGATATGGGTGCCAACGTGTGGAAGATCCTCGTCGCACCGGGTGACCGGGTGGAGGAGGAGTCGACGTTGATGATCCTCGAGGCCATGAAGATGGAGATCCCGATCCTCGCCGAAGATGCAGGCACGATCGTGGCAGTCCACGTCGCCGAGGGCGACAGTGTCGCTTCCGGTCAGCCCCTCGTCGAATTCGAGACGGCATGAGCACATCGATTCCCCGCCGCATGAAGTCCTGGTCGGTCACCCAGCTCGGCGAGCCGATCGACGTCGTGCAACTCGTCGAGGGTGATGTTCCCGAACCCGGTGCAGGGCAGGTCCTCGTGCGGGTCCTGGCGGGCGCAGCCAATTTCCCGGACGTACTGATGTGCCGTGGCAAGTACCAGGTGCGCCCCGACCTGCCCTTCACCCCCGGACGTGAAGTCTGCGGCGAGGTCGTCGCGGTCGGGCCGGACGTCGTACGGGCCGCGGTCGGCGACCGGGTGCTGGGCCTGACCACCCTTCCCTACGGCGGATTCGCCGAGTACGCCCTGATGGACCAGAGCACGACCCACCAGGCGCCCGCCTCACTCGACGACGCGCAGGCCTCCTGCCTGTTCATCGGGTATCAGACCGGCTGGTTCGGGCTTCATCGGCTGGCCAGGATTCAAGAGGGGGAGACCCTCCTGGTTCACGCGGCCGCCGGCGGTGTCGGCAGCGCGGCCATCCAGCTCGGCAAGGCCGCCGGTGCCCGGGTCGTCGGTGTCGTGGGCGGCGAGGAGAAGGCCGCCTACGCCAGGCAACTCGGTGCCGATGTCGTCGTCGACCGCAGGCAGGAGGACTTCGTCGGGGTCGTCAAGGAATTCACCGACGGCCGAGGCGCCGACGTCATCTACGACCCGGTGGGCGGCGACGTTTACCAGCGTTCGACGAAATGCATTGCGTTCGAGGGTCGGATTCTCGTCGTCGGCTTCGCGGGCGGCGAGATCCAGACCGCGGCGCTCAACCACGCTCTGGTCAAGAACTACGCGATTCTGGGCATTCACTGGGGGCTCTACAACACGAAGAATCCCGGCGCGGTCGATCGATGCCACCAGGAACTGTGCGCGTTGGCGGACTCCGGAGCCATCGATCCCTTCGTCAGTCAACGGGTCTCGATGGACGGGGTGCCTGCGGCCCTGCAGGGCCTGGGGGACGGAAAGACCGTCGGCCGAGTGGTGATGGAGCACACCGGGATCGGCCGCTAGCCAGTTTGCGGAAACCGGGGGCAGCACATCGTCAGGCCACCAGGCATGCACTAATTACTAGGAGTACGAATGTTTGGGTCGAAGCAAGGTGACTCGCCCTTCGGAGAACTGCGGGCATTGGACAGCAACATCTCGAGAAGGTCGATGTTGAAGTATCTCGGTATCGGCACGGCGGCGGTCGGCGCCACCTCGTTGCTGGCGGCCTGCGGGGGTGGACTGGGCGCCGGTGCCTCCGGCCGGGGCGCCCAGTTCAGCATCGCGTCATTTCCGGGTGACAGCTTCCTCCTCGATGCCGTGAATCTTGCCAACAACGACTTCGCCAGGAACAACCTCAACGTTCCGAAGTTCATCACCCCGCAGAGCGGTGTGCAGGCGCTGCAGCTCGTCTCCGCGGGCGCTGTCAACGGCTACACCTCCGACACCCTGTTGCTGATGGGTGCTCACGCCAACAGCACCCAGGGCAAGCGGCCGGTCATCATCGGTCTGAAGAACGTGGCCACCACCTACGGGATCGTCGTCGGCCCGAACGGCAATTGGCCCGGCGAGGGCGCCACGTTCGAAGAGAAGATGCAGTCGCTGAAAGGCAAGTCGATCGGGGTGAGCGCCATCGGCGCGGGCGGTGATCTGCAACTGGGCCTCGCTCTGGAACTGGCCGGTATGCAGTCCTCGGACGTCACCCATCTCGCGACCGGCCCGTCTGCCTCGGCGATCCCGAACATGAAAGCCGGGCGACTCGACGGCTACGTCGCGGTCCAATGGAGCTCGGGGCAGTTCATCGCCCGGGAGACAGGCGGATCGGTGCTGCTCGACTTCGCCGGGCCGTCGATGCCCGAGACATTGCGCAACCAGGCAGTGCTGTGCATTTCGACCAGCGAAAGTTTTGCCCAGGAGAACGAGGACGTTCTGAAGAACTGGCTTCGAGCACAGTCGGAGGGCAGCGAATGGATGGTCTCCCACAAGGACGAAGCAGCGGAAATCCTGAACTCCGGCACCTTCGACGGCAACGCTCCCGAAATCGCCAAGGCCTACATGGAGCACTACGCGCAGGAGGTGGCGCCGAAATTGCAACCGATGTTCAAGGCACCCAAGGATCAGGTCGACCACATGATCGACCTCGCCGTCCGCTTCGGAAACGCGAAGGAGGGCGCTATCAGCTACGAGCAGATAGTCCCCGTCTTCGCACGGGCGTGAGGTCCCACATGGAGCACACACAGACGACGCGTCCCCAGTCCCCGCCCGGGCTGGACCTCGATCGAATCACCGATTGGCTGGCCGGGGAGCGACCGGGCCTGGTGGCAGGGGAGCTGTCGGCACGCCTGATCGAGGGTGGGAAATCGAATCTGACCTACGACCTCACCGACGGTGACAAACAGTGGATCGTGCGGCGTGCGCCACTGGGCGAGGTCATGGCGACGGCTCACGACATGCGCCGGGAGTACCGAATGGCAGGCGCACTTCGCACCACCGACGTCCCGGTGCCGGCGATGATCGCCTACTGCGACGACAAGGACGTTCTCGGCACCGACTTCTACCTCATGGAGCGGATCGAGGGCGTGCCCTATCGGTACGCCGATGAGCTCAGGCCACTCGGTGCCGCTCGAACCCGAGCCATCTCCGTCGAGCTGGTACGCACACTCGCAAAGCTGCACCGGGTGGAACCGCGAGAGGTGGGCCTGAACGACTTCGGTCGCCCCGAGGGCTTCCTGGGCCGGCAGGTGAAACGCTGGAAGACTCAGCTGGACGCGTCCTACACCCGCGATCTCCCCGGCGCCGACGAGCTCTACACTGCACTCGTCGCGGCCGTCCCCTCGAAGTCGGCCGCCGGCATCGTCCACGGTGATTTCCGCTTGGACAACGTGCTCGTCGGCGCCGACGACATGCCTGCCGCGGTAATCGACTGGGAACTGGCGACGCTGGGCGACCCGCTCCTGGACCTGGCCTTGATGCTCACCTATCAGCGGCGAGCGAAGATCGTGTCCGAACGGGATACGACGGAACCGGCCAAGTACGACGCGACGCTGGCACCCGGCTACCTCACCGAGAAGCAGATCATCGAACAGTACGAAGCCGAGAGCGGCCGCGAACTGGAGGGATTCGGCTTCCACCTCGGTCTGGCCTGTTTCAAGCTCGCCTCGATCTCCGAGGGCGTCCGGTATCGGCACATCAATCGTCAAACCGTGGGTGCGGGTTTCGAGGACAGCGGCAGCACTGTGCCGTTGCTGCTCGAACTCGGGCTCGACTCACTGAAGGAGTACAAGTAGATGGAATTCTCGACAGACGCCCGGACCGACGAGTTGCGCAAGGAACTCGTCGACTTCATGTACGGGCACGTCTACCCGTCCGAGGCGGCGTACCTGGAGGAGCTGGACAGCCTCGAGGACCGCTTCGCGTGGTCGGAGTCTCCCATCCTGCAGAAGCTGAGAGCGGAGGCACGCAGCCGTGGGCTGTGGAACCTCTTCCTTCCCGGGGCCGAGGGTGCCGGGCTGACGAACGTGCAGTACGCGCCGCTCGCCGAGATCACCGGCCGCAGCAAGCTTCTCGCTCCCGCGGCGCTGAACTGTTCGGCCCCGGACACCGGCAACATGGAACTGCTGTCGATGTTCGGCACCGAGCAGCAGAAGAAGGAATGGCTCACTCCGTTGCTCGAGGCCGAGATCCGTTCGGCCTTCGCCATGACCGAACCCGACGTCGCGTCCTCGGACGCCACCAACATCTCCACGAGCATCGTTCGCGACGGCGGCGACTACGTGATCAACGGCCGCAAGTGGTACATCAGCGGTGCGATGAATCCCAACGCCAAGATCCTGATCGTGATGGGCAAGACGGATCCGACGGCAGACAGGCATCGCCAGCAGAGCATGATCCTGGTACCGCGGGACACCCCCGGCGTCCACATCACGCGCGCGATGAAGGTCCTGGGTTACGACGACCACCACAGCGGTGGACATGCCGAGATCGAGTTCACCGACGTGCGGGTTCCGGTTGCCAATCTCATCGGCAACGAGGGCGACGGCTTCGGGATCGCCCAGGCCCGGCTGGGACCCGGCCGGATCCATCACTGCATGCGCGCCATCGGTATCGCGGAGCGGGCGATCAAACTCATGTGCGAGCGGGCCGACGAACGCGTGGCGTTCGGCAAGCCGCTCAGCCAACAGGGCGTGATTCGCGACTGGATCGCCGAATCGCGGGTCCGTCTCGAGCAGTTGCGCCTGCTGGTCCTCAAGACGGCCTGGCTCATGGACACGGTGGGCAACAAGGGCGCCCACACCGAGATCCAGGCGATCAAGATCGCCACGCCGTCGACCGTCGAATGGATCATCGACAAGGCCATCCAGGTCCACGGCGCCGGCGGACTTTCCCAGGACTTCTTCCTCGCCCCGGCAGCCGCGTACGTCCGCACGCTGCGGTTCGCGGACGGACCCGACGAGGTGCACAAGAACGCGCTGGCGCGCAATGAACTTCGCCGCCAGGCCGCACGACGCAGTGCCTGACCGCTCGGTCGGTTTCTGCTGAGTGCGTTCGGCTCCGCTCGCCCACGAAGCGAGTCGGTTTCGCCGTGACGGCCCACCCGTGTCCCCCTCACCTGTAACCCAGGTGAGGGGGACACTGTCGTCTGTACGGCCCGTTCGGTGTGGCTATCGCCTTGATAGTGAGTGAGACATTGATCGCACCAGTAGGCGCCGCGCATGATCATGACGTGCCAAATCATCTTGCTCAGCATGGTGCCGACTCGTCCTCGCCCGCATCGCCGGTCACCCGGCGACCCGGAAACCAGACGCTCGAGGTCGCGCGGAAGGACGTCGTGGCAGACGGCGTCGTGAAACTGCGGCTCGAGGAGCCGACCGGTGGGCGGCTCCCGCATTGGACGCCCGGCGCGCACATCGACCTGGTCATGCCGACCGCGGACGGTGGTTCCCAGGTGCGGCAATACTCGTTGTGCGGCGACCGGTGGGATGCCTCCGCCTACGAGGTCGCCGTGTTGCGGGAGCCGAACTCCAAGGGCGGATCGCAGTTCATTCACGAGAATCTGGCCGTCGGGGACATGCTCAGCGTCGGCACCCCGCGGAACAATTTCGGTCTCGCTCCGGCTAGTCGATACCAATTCATCGCCGGCGGCATCGGGATCACCCCGATCATGACGATGATCGCCGCAGCCGAGAAGCTGGGAATCGACTGGCACCTGCTCTACGGCGGACGGTCGCGTCGATCCATGGCCTTCCTCTCAGAACTGGCTCGTTACGGAAACCGCGTCACGGTGTGGCCGCAGGACGAATCGGGTCATCTGCAGCTCGATTTCCTCGACAAGCCGGCAGACGGGGCCAAGGTCTACTGCTGCGGACCCGAGCCACTGCTGGCGGCGGTCGAAGCCGCGTCCACGAACTGGCCCGGGTGGGCCGTCCGGTTCGAGCGGTTCGTTGCGCCGTCCCAGCCGCCACCGGTCCGCACCGAACCCTTCACGATCGAACTGTCCCACTCCGACAGGACCGTCACCGTCGGTACCGAACAGACCGTTCTCGAGGCCCTGGACGCCGCCGGCGTCCCCGTGTTGTCCTCGTGCAACGAGGGAGTCTGCGGCACATGCGAAGTCGGCGTCGTGGCCGGTGTTCCGGATCATCGGGATTCACTCCTGAGCGATGCGGAGCGCGCCAAGGGGGACCGGATGTTCGTCTGTGTGTCACGTTCGATCACCGAACGACTCGTGCTGGATCTATAGGAGGTTGACAGTGTCGATTACGGATATCACCGGACGGCAGGGTTCGACAGCCCCGTCCCTCGACGACGACCCGTTCTCGTCGGAAACCCTCGAGAACCCGCTGCCGTTCCAGGAGCGACTGCGTGAATCCGGGCCCGTCGTCTTCCTGCCCCGGTACAACGTCCACGCCGTCGGGCGTTACGACGAGGTTCACAGCGCACTCTCGAACTGGCAGGGCATGACTTCCGGTTCCGGAGTCGGCCTGAACGAGCCCTGGCGGGCCCGGGGACTGCTTCAGACCGACCCACCCGAGCACGACGCGCCCCGCGAGGTGTTGCAGACGATCCTGTCCGCACGAGCATTGCGTGCGATGAAGGACGCCTGCACACGACAGGCCGAGACGCTGATCGACAACCTGCTGGTCGGCACGGCTGCCGGGGACGCGATCGAGATCGACGGGTACAACGACATCGCGGCCGTGTTTCCGGTGAACTTCTTTCCCGACGCGTCCGGTATCGACGAGGAGCAGCGGGAGAATCTCGTTCCCTACGCGGATCACATCTTCAATGCCCTGGGGCCGCGAAACGAGCGGGTCCTGCAAGGCGAATGCCGGAGCGAGGCACTGGCGGAATGGGCCACAGCGAAGTGTGCCCGGGAGTCACTGAAGCCCGAAGGGTTCGGCAGCGAGATCTGGGCGGCCGCCGACCGCGGCGACATCATGCACGAACTGGCGCCGCTCCTCACGCGTTCGCTGTTGTCGGCAGGTGTCGACACGACCGTCTACGGTCTCTCCGCGATGCTCTACGGGTTCGCCACACATCCCGATCAATGGGCGGCACTTCGAGAGAACCCCAACCTCGCCCGAGTCGCATTCGACGAGGCGCTGCGCTGGGAGTCGCCGGTTCAGATGTTGTTCCGCAAGACATCGGCCGACGTCGAGATCTCCGGGACCGTCATCCCGGCCGAGACGAGGGTGCTGCTGTGCTACGCCGCCGCGAACCGTGACCCGCGCCGGTGGGACAACCCTGACCGGTTCGACCTCTCGCGTGATCCCTCGGGGCACGTCGCCTTCGGGATGGGCATCCACCAGTGCGTGGGCCAGCACGCGGCGCGTCTGCAGGCCGAATGCCTGCTCGAGGTTCTCGTGACCCGCGTGAAGTGCATCGAACTTGCGGCACCCGTACGTCGCTATCACAACAACACGCTCCGAGGATGGAAGGCCATGCCGCTTCGGCTGAGCCTCGCCTAGATGATGTGAACGAGTCCGTGTTCGACTGCGCCATAGAACGATTGAGTGCCGGTGCCGGTTCGACGTGCCTGATTCTCGGTGAGGCCGGCACCGGCAAGACACACCTCCTGCGGAGCACGATCGACGCCGCCCGCAGGCGCGGATGGACGTGCTTGTACGCCGCGGCGCACGAGTACGACCGCGACATCCCGTACGCGACGGTGCGCACTCTCGTGGGAGTCCACGGCCACACTGCGGTACCGAGCGACCCGAATGGTGTGACGGCGCTGTTGCAGTCGATGACGGATTCGTCGCCGGTCGTCGTGGTCGTGGACGACGCGCACCTGGCGGACGAGGACAGCCTCGTCGCCGTGACCCTCGCCGCCCGGCATCTGGCGGGCCGCCCGCTCCTCGTGATCTTCGCCTCGCGGACCCGGCCGTGGACGACCGGCGAACGTCTGGTCGCGACGATCGGCCACCTCGTGAGCGAACAGGCACAGACGGTCCTCGAGCTTCGGCCGGTGGAGGGGCAGGCCCTCGGCGAACTGGTCGAGTCGGTGCTCGGCGCCGCGCCCGACGAGCGACTGACCGGGTATCTGACCGAGCGGACGCGGGGAAACGCGCTGCTGGTCCGGGAAACGGTGAACGCGTTGCACGCTGCGGGTGCGGTCCGGATCGAGCAGGGGATCGGCTACCTGGTCGACGATTCCCCGCCCCGGTTCGCGCACCCTGCGGCGTTGCTCCACCGGCTGTTTCCCCGGGATCGCGCCGTCCGTGCACTGGGTCGTCTGATCGCGGTATTCGGACGGGTCGATCTGGACTACCTTCCTCTCCTCGCCGAGCTGGCGAAGAGGTCGCTGGGCGAGGTCCGAGCCGTCTTCGACTCACTGGTCGCGAGCGGTGCGCTGGTGGCAACGGGGTCCGGATGGTACGACTTCGGCCACCCCCTGATCGGTGAGTTGCTCTATGACGAGATCGGTCCGGCCGAGCGCCGCCGCGTCCATTCTGCGATCGCCGCGCGGATCGCGGGCACCGACCACGAGCTGGGCATGCCGGCCCTCGAGCGCGCCCGGCACGTCACCGAGGGTGCGGCGCGCGGCGACAGGGTCGCGGTCACGGTGGCGTTGCGTGCCGCCGATCGTGCGCTGCGCACGTCGCCGCGCGCTGCCGCCCGCTGGTACGGCCGGGCGCTGGACCTGTCGCCACGCGCGGACGCCGCTGCCGGCGAGATACTCGGCAGGCAGTCCGCGGCGTACTGGAAGGGTGCACGGCCGGCCCCGGCCATCGAAGCCGGCAGACAATCGCTCGGCGTCCTCGAGGCGGGCCGTTCCCGCGACCGCACCGTGGCGACGATCGTGCACTGCCACAACGCGATGAGCGATCCGCAGAGTGCTCTGGACCTGCTGGTCGCCGAGGCGGGGCAGGCGAGAGACCCGACGCCGTACCTCGCGCAGCGCGCGGCGATGTCGGCGCGCCTCGGCGACACGGATCAGGGGCGCGTCCTGGCCGCGACGGCGTGGTCACAGGTGCGCGAGTCGACCCCGGCGGACCAGGTGGTCGCCTACACGTACCTCGCTCAGGTCGAAGCCTCCGTCGGTACGTTCCCGAATCTGCTCGAGGCCGTCGACCGGCTCGAGATCCTGGGAACCGACGAGCGGGCACTCCCGGTGGGAACGCGCGTGGCTGCGTTGGAGTCGGCAGCGCACCACGCCGCAACGGCGGGCGCGACCGGTCGTGCGAACGCGCTGCTGACGAAGGCGGGTGACGCCGCCGGACTCGCCGGATACGGAAACCTGGGCGGGCAAGCCGTACTGGCTCGCGCGCTCACCGAGTTCGCGGCCGGCGATTGGACCGCGGCGTCCGAGACCAGTGCCCGGGAGGCAGTCCATCTCGAATTCTCGGGTATGCGCAGTACTCTGGTTCGGCTGCGATGTGTGGAGGTGCAGATCCTCACGGGCCGAGGTGATTTCCGGCGTGCGGCGTCCGTGCTGGCAGCGACGAAGCCGCCTGCCTCCTGCCGGATCGACTTCGCGACCTGGCAGGCAGTGCAGGCGACGGTCGAGGTGTCGAGGTCCCGGTGCGAGGACGCCATCCCGGTCCTGGACCGACTGCGGTCGGAAGCGGGCGCCCGCGGCTGGAACGAGGTCGGGACCATCACCCACGCGAGTCTGGTCGAGGGCTACCTCGCTCGGGGAGAGGTCGAGGCCGCAGGGCGCGTCGCGGACGAGTTCTGCCGCCTTGCGGACGACATCGGTTCGCCCACGGCCCGGATGGCGTCCGGCATCGGTCATACCCTCAGCTTCGGTGACGTGGACCGCGCTCGCGACGTGCTTCTCGAGGCCGAGGAGCAGGGCCTGCACTACATCGCGGCGCAGGCCCACCATGCGCTGGGCGTCGTCGGCCGGGACGTCGCCGATCACCTCGAGGCCGCCTGGGCACTGTTCAAGAAGATGGGCGCGACGCTGTGGCTGAAGCGGGTCGAGGCCGCCGGCAGGTCGCGCGGTCTCGTCCTCGGCCGACGTGTCGACAAGTCGGGGGCACCCGGACCTCTCACCGATGTGGAGAGTCAACTCGTCACGCTGGTCCGAGACGGCCTCAGCAACCGGGAGATCGCCGAGGTTCTCCACTACAGCAGCAAGACCGTCGAGGCCTACCTCACCCGCCTCTACAGGAAGACCGGCTACAACTCGCGGGTCGAGCTGATCGTGGCCCATGAGCGGGCGGACAGTTTCACCGGTAGGTGACCCAGGGGTCCGGGAGATGACCGTGCTCGTTGAACGCCACGAGGGACGTCCCCGACGAGCCGATCACGATCTTGGTAACGCCGGAATTGACCGCGACCCTGTTCAGGGCGAGCCATTGCGGGAAGCCGCCACCCAGCAGTCGGGCGGTCACCCAGGCGATCGCGCCGGCGCTGGAGAAGACGACACCGGTCTGCCCGCGTTCGAGCCCTCCGGCAACGCGGTCGAGGGACGCGTCGACCCGGGCCGTGAACGCACCGAACGTCTCGGCGTAGTCGGCGTCGTGGTCGCCGGACGACCACCGTGTGGACGCCCGCTCGAGCAGTCGCTGGAAGGCGCGCGAATCCGTCTTCGCCCGCGGATCGTGCTCACCGTTCGCAGCCAGCAGGGCGCTCGCGTCGAACTCGTCCCAACCCGGATCGACGTCGGGGTGCGTCGTGTGCCAGGCGGCTGCCGCGCTTGCCTCCTGAGCCGTCTCTCGTTGGCGTTTCATGCTTCCGGTGACTGTCCGGGCGGGCGCGATGCCGCGACGATTCAGTTCGGTGCCGAGGGCGCGACTCTGTTCTCGGCCGCGCGGCGACAGGCGGTCGTAGTCGTCGGTGCCGAAGGATGCTTGTCCGTGACGGACCAGAAGAACAACACTCATGCGGCGGAGGCTAATTCACCCGACCACCGGCGGGATACCCTTCTCGGCCGGTCGCCGCACACTCTCGGGAGAACCCTATCGGCCGCCCACCGCGGTGCCGGTACCTCTAGATTCAGAGCATGGACATGCGGCAGATGGAGTACTTCCTCGCTGTAGTCGACTGTGGCGGCGTCACCCGCGCCGCGGCGCAGTTGCGTGTGGCGCAGCCTTCGCTGTCGCAGGCGGTGCGCAAGCTCGAGAAAGACCTGGGCGTCGAGTTGTTCCACCGCGTCGGCCGTGGCCTCGTGCTGTCCCCGGCCGGTGAGGCGCTCGTCGGCCCGGCACGCACCATCCTGCGGGAGGTGGAATCGGCCGAGAACACCGTGCGCGACGTCGGGGCGATGCGCGGCGGCCGAATCGACATCGCTTCGCTCTCGGACCTGTCCTCGGATCCGCTGTCGGTGTGGGTCGCCAAGTTCCGCCGGCAGTACCCCGACGTGCGGTTCCACATCGAAGATCGGGACGAGACCGCCGATATCGTGTCCCTGGTCCGGTCGGGGGCGTGTGAGCTGGGCGTTCTCGCGCTGCCCCTGCCGACCGAGGACCTCGTCGGGGAGGAGCTCATCGATCAGCAGCTCGTGCTGGTGTGTCCGCCCGGCACCGACGCCCGGTGGCCCGACCCGGTGCCGATCCAGTCGTTGACCCGCATTCCGTTCGTCATGGGCGAAAAGGGCACGGCGACGCGGGATTTCATCGACCGCTCGCTCCGGTTGCACGGCGTCGAACCCGACGTCGCGGTGGAGGTGCGTCAGCGTGGCGCCGTGCTGCCGATCGTTCTCGCGGGCGGCGGGGTCTCGATCGTGGCCCTGCGCAGCGGACTCGACGCGATGCTGCGCGGCGGGGTGGTGCGTGAACTCTCGCCGCGGCTCACCCGCCGCATGGGTGTGGTCCGCCGTCCCGGCCGGATGACCCAGGCGTCCACGGAGTTCCTCGCCTGCGCCCGCGCGTCTTTCGAGGAGTTCGCCGCGTCCATCGCCGTGCACATGTCCTCCGGTGTGTCCCTCGTGGAGGCCGCGCAGTTGACGCGGGCCGAATCCGACCGCCGGATTCGCGACGACAACGCACGTTCCACCAACTCATAGGCAATTGCAGTATTTCTCCTACTTTTCTGGTCTTTGACCTGATCGATCCTCGGGACTTGAATGGTGTGTACCTGATCACACCGTTGCGACGGGATCCGGATCGATCACCTAGAAGGTCGCATTCGAGATCCGTCCGGACTGGTTCATGCCATGCAGACATGTCGCGACGGTTCGTTCCCGAAGAGGCCCTATGACTCAGATATCGACGCCGACCACCGCAGCGTCCCGGCGTACCAGATCGGCGCTGACCCGCCGCGCCTGGATGATTACCGGACTGCTCGTCGTGTTCATGCTCATCAATTTCGCCGACAAGTCCGTCATCGCGTTCGCCGGCGTCCAGATCCAGAAGGATCTGGGCCTGACGCCGCAACAGTTCGGCATGATCCAGAGCAGCTTCTTCTGGCTGTTCGCCGCCGGCGCCCTGTTCTTCGGCTGGCTGTCGTCCAAGGTGAGTATCCGATGGCTGCTGGCCGGACTGATGCTGCTCTGGGTAACCACCATGGTGCCCCTGACCGGCACCGTGACCTTCGGCGTCCTGGTGGCCTGCCGGCTCGTCCTCGGGTTCGCCGAGGGCCCGGCCTTCGCCCTCGCCAACCACGCCGTCCACTCCTGGTTCCCGCCGGAGAAGCGTGCCCTGCCGAGCAGCTTCGTCACCGCCGGATCCTCCCTCGGCGTCCTCATCGCTGCCCCCGTACTGACCTGGATCATCGTCCGCTGGGACTGGCACGCCGCGTTCTACCTCCTGATCACGGTCGGTCTGGTCTGGGTGGTCGCCTGGATCCTCCTCGGACGAGGCGCACCCACCGAGACCGCCGAGTCGGCCAAGGCAACCGTCGTCGACACCGTCGACGCCCCGTACCGGACGATCCTGCGCACCGGGACCGTGATCGGGATCGCGCTGTTGATGTTCTGCTCGTACTGGTCCACCACGCTCAAGGTGTCCTGGCTCCCCGTCTACCTCGAAGACGGCCTCGGCTACGACACCCTGACCACCGGACGGCTGGTCATGCTTCCCTACGGACTCGCGGCGGTCGGTGCGATCGCCGCCGGGTGGTTCTCGAATCGCCTCGTCTCCCGCGGCGTCTCCCGGAAGGTTGCGCGCGGCTACCTGTCGGCCGGCCTGATCGCCGGCGCCGGTATCACGATGGTCGGGTTCACCATCGTGTCGGCCGGACTGCTGCAGATCCTGCTCGTGTCCCTGGCCTTCTCGCTCAACACCGCGGCGTACGGCGTGGCGTTGACGGCAATCGCCGACGTCGTGCAGTCCCGCAAACGCGGCATGGTCCTCGGTGGCCTCGGCGCGGTGTCGAGTATCTCCGGCATGATCGCACCACTCGTACTCGGCTTTTCGGTCGGCCGGGCGGCCGACAAGATCTCCGGCTACGGCACCGGCTTCCTGATCAGCGGGATCCTGATGATCGTCGGTAGTGCGATCGCGGTGTTCCTGGTCAACCCGGAACGGGACATCACCCTCATCCGCAAGCGTGCCGAGGAGACCGCATGATCGACACGCCCCTCGACGGCGTCCGCGTCATCGACTTCGGTCAATTCATCGCTGCCCCCGCCGCCACCCAGGTCCTGGTGGACCTCGGCGCCGACGTGATCAAGGTCGAACCGGTGCACGGCGAGTCGGCACGCGGAATCGGCGCGCACGGTAAAGCCATGGTGGAGAACTACAACCGCGGCAAGCGGGCAATCGCGCTCGACCTCAAGGACCCGCGCGGTCAGGAGATCGCCCGCCGGCTGATCGCCGACGCCGACATCGTGGTGCAGAATCTGCGCCCCGGGGTGATGGACAAACTCGGTCTGGGCGCGGAGGAGATGCGCACCGCGCATCCGCACCTCGTGTACGCGACGGTGAGCGGGTTCGGCCTGCACGGACCGTCCAGGAACCGTGCCGGCCTCGACATCGCCGCGCAGGCGGAGAGCGGCCTGATGTGGGTGACCGGCGAACACGACGGCGAGCCGCAGAAGGTCGGTGCCCAGATCGTCGACGCCGCCACCGGCTACGTCTGCGCCCAGGCAATCCTCGGCGCCTACATCCGGCGCCTGCGCACCGGCGAGGGCGACACCGTCGAGGTGTCGCTGCTCGAGGTCGCCATTCATCTGCAGGCCCCGAACTGGGGCGCCTATCTCGACACCGGCAACGAACCACGGCGCATGGGTAACGGTCAGCCGACGGTCGCCCCGGCCGCCGACATCATGCCCACCAGCGACGGCAGCGTCGTCGTCTCCGCCTACTCCGAGGTCCACTTCCGTCGACTGTGCCGACTGCTGGGCCGGGCGGAACTCGCCGACGACGCCCGGTTCGCCGACAACGAGAGCCGGGTCCGCAACCGCCCCGCCCTGCTCACCGAGTTGCGCGCCGCGTTCGCGACCATGACGAGCGACGAGGCGATGGACGTGCTCGCCGCCAACGGTGTCGTCGCCGGGCGGATCAACACCTATCCCGAAGCGATGCGCAGCCCCGACGTCCAGGCCTCCGGGCTCTTCATCGAGGTCAGCCGCCCCGACGGCGTGCCTGCGACGGCTCTCGGCACGCCGTGGCACCTCGAGAGCGTCCCGAAGCTGCCCACGGCGGGTGCGCCCGACCTCGGGCAGCACACCGCCGAACTGATCGCCGAACTCGGCTACCCGACCGACGCGCTCGATGCGCTGGCCGCCGACGGCGTCGTCGCACTCGGCCGCTGACATCCGTCGACGGCGCTTGCCGTCGACCCATTTTCGAAGGAATCACCATGCAACGCAACATCTTCACCGACGACCACGATGCCTTCCGTGACGTGGTCCGCCAGTTCATCGCCAAGGAGATCGTCCCGAACCTGCCCGACTGGGAGGCGGCCGGCTGCATCCCCCGCGACTTCTACACCAAGACAGCGGCACTCGGGATCAACGGACTGCAGGTGCCCGAGCAGTACGGCGGCGGCGGCATCGACAGCTTCCTGTTCAACACCGTCGTCTACGAGGAGATCGGTTACGCGGCCGCCTCGCTCGGCGGCTTCCAGGTGCACTTGAACACCGTGCTCCCGTACTTTCTCGAATACGCCAATGAGGAACAACGCGACCGCTGGTTCCCCGGCTTCGCCGACGGTGCGCTCGTCAGCGCGATCGCGATGACCGAACCCGGCATCGGATCCGATCTCGCCGGTGTCACCACCACCGCCATTCGCGACGGCGACGACTACGTCCTCAACGGGAACAAGACGTTCATCACCGGCGGCATCAACGCCGACCTCGTGATCGTGGTCGCGAGGACCTCGAAGGATCCCGAGAATCGCCGCAACGGTCTGTCGCTGCTGGTGGTCGAATCCGACATGCCCGGGTTCACTCGCGGTCGCAACCTGCACAAGATCGGGATGAAGTCGAGCGACACCGCCGAACTCACCTTCGACAACGTCCGGGTGCCCGCGGCCAACCTCCTCGGTGAGGAAGGCGCCGCCTTCAAGATGCTGGCGCACAACCTGCCGCAGGAGCGGCTGTCGATCGCGATCACCGCGCAGGCCACGGCCACCGCCGCGGTCGACCTGGCGATCGCGTACGCCAAGGAGCGGATGGTGTTCGGTAAGCCGCTCGCCGGCTTCCAGAACACGAAGTTCGTACTCGCCGAGTGCGCGACCGAGTTGCAGGCCGGGCAGGCCCTGATCGACCAGGCACTGATCGCTTTGGACGCAGGCACTCTCACTCCCGCCGACGCGGCCAAGGTGAAGCTGTTCTGCACCGAGGTGCAGGCCCGGGTCATCGACAAGTGCCTGCAGGTGCACGGCGGCTACGGCTACATGACCGAGTATCCGATCGCGCGACTGTACGCCGATGCCCGCGTCACCCGGATCTTCGGCGGCACCAGCGAAGTCATGAAGAGCGTCATCTCGAAGTCGATGGGGCTCTAGGCATCTCGCACTCCACACCATTCCGGGCGCCACTGGGCCCCGGCCACATCGAAGGTTCAGCCATGCAGATCAAGGACATCAACGCCGTCGTCACGGGCGGAGCATCCGGACTCGGACTCGCCACCGCCACCCGGCTGGTCGAGTCCGGCGCCACCGTCACCCTGCTCGACCTCCCCGGTTCGCCGGGGGCGGAGCACGCCGAGGCGCTCGGGCCCGCGGCGCGGTTCGTGCCGACCGACGTGACCGACGGCGACGCGGTGGCCGCGGCTTTCGCCGCCGCTGCCGAGCGCGGCCCGGTGCGGGCCGTCGTGCACTGCGCAGGCCGCGGACGACCGATGCGCGTGCTCACCAAGGACCGCAAGGCTGCCGACCTGGAGCCCTTCGAGTCGGTGATCCGGCTCAACGTGATCGGGACGTTCAACGTGCTGCGGTTCGCGGCCGAGGCGATGGCCGCGAACGAGTTGCTGGGCGGCGACCGCGGCGTGTGTGTCCTGACCGCATCCGTCGCCGCCTACGAGGGTCAGATCGGGCAGATCAACTACGCGACGTCCAAGGCGGGCATCGTGGGGATGACACTGCCCGCCGCCCGCGACCTCGCGGGTGTCGGGATCCGGGTGTGCACCATCGCGCCCGGTGTGTTCGCGACGCCGCTTCTTCTCAATGCACGCGACGACATCCGGGACGCGCTGGCGGCGTCGGTTCCGCATCCGCAGCGGCTCGGCGAGCCCTCCGAGTTCGCCGCGCTGGCCGAGCACATCATCGAGAACGGCATGCTCAACGGTGAGACGATCCGCCTCGACGGTGCGATCCGGATGGCACCTCGGTGACCGCGGAGCCCCTCGGGCCGGTCGTGCTGACGGAACGGGTGGGGTCGGTGCTGGTCATCACGCTGAACCGGCCGCAGGCCCGCAACGCGGTGGACCGTGCGGTCGCGGAGGCCGTCGCCGGGGCGGTTCGACTGCTGAACTCCGATCCGCAGCTGAGAGTGGGTGTGCTCACCGGGGCCAGCGGATACTTCTGCGCAGGAATGGATCTCAAGGCTTTCCTGCGGGGTGAGAGCCCGCGCGTCGAGGGTCGTGGATTCGCCGGGCTGGTGGAGGCGCCGCCCGCCAAGCCCCTGATCGCCGCCGTCGACGGTCCCGCGCTCGCAGGCGGTTTCGAGATCGTCCTGGCGGCGGACCTCGTCGTCGCCGCGCCGACCGCAACGTTCGGCCTGCCCGAGGTCCGCCGCGGCCTGGTCGCCGCCGCGGGCGGGTTGACCCGGCTGCCCGCACGGCTGCCGCGAGCGGTGGCGCTGGAGATGGTGCTCACCGGCAGGACCATGACCGCCGCGCAACTGCACCCGCTGGGGCTGGTCAACCGGCTGGCCCCCGAGGGCGAGGTGTTGTCGGCGGCACTCGAACTGGCCGCGGAGATCGCCGGCAACGGGCCGCTCGCAGTCCGGGCCAGCAAGCGGGTCGTCGACGAGTCGCCCGGCTGGCCGCATGCGGAGATGTTCGAGCGGACCCGGCAGATCGTGATGCCGGTCTTCGACTCGAACGACGCCCGCGAGGGCGCCGCCGCCTTCACCGAACGCCGCGCCCCGGTCTGGACCGCGACGTGATCACCGAGAACGAGAGAACAGGAACACACCATGCGTGATGCAGTCATCGTCGAAGCCGTACGGAGCCCCATCGGCCGCCGCAAGGGCGGCCTCGCGGAGGTCCACCCCGTCGACCTGTCCGGGGCTGTGCTGACCGCGCTGCTCGACCGGGCCGGGGTCGACGCCGCGTCGGTCGACGACGTCGTGTGGGGATGCGTCGGACAGGTCGGTGAGCAGGCCGGCAACATTGCACGCAACGCGGTGCTGGCCGCCGGATGGCCCGAGTCCGTTCCCGGCACCACGATCGAGCGGCAGTGCGGATCGAGCCAGCAGGCACTGCATTTCGCCGCCGCGGGAGTGATCGCCGGCCAGTACGACGTCGTCGTCGCGGGCGGCGTCGAGTCGATGACCCGCATCCCGATGGGATCGGCGCGGCGCGTCGGCCTCGGTGACCCGAACAGCGAGGCGATTCGGCGACGCTACGACGGCATCGAGTTCAACCAGGGCCGCGGCGCCGAGATCCTGGCCGACAGGTACGAACTGAGCCGCGGCTGGCTCGACGAATACAGCCTGCGCTCACACCAGCGCGCCGCCGCGGCCGTCGACGAAGGCCGATTCGCCGGCGAGATCGTGCCTGTGACCCTGCCGGACGGAACGAAACTCGACGCCGACGAGGGAATCCGCCGAACCACGACGCTCGAGAAGCTCGCCGAGTTGAAGCCTGCCTTCGGCGACGACGGCCGCGTCACCGCGGGCAACGCCTCGCAGATCTCCGACGGCGCCGCGGCCCTGCTGGTGATGTCCGGCGACCGGGCCCGAGACCTCGGACTGACCCCGCTGGCCCGGGTACACACCGCAACCGTCGTCGGCGACGACCCGGTCGCGATGCTGGCCGGACCCATCCCCGCCACCGCACGGGTGCTCGAACGCGCAGGTCTGACACTCGACGACATCGGAGCCTTCGAGGTCAACGAGGCGTTCGCCAGCGTCGTCGGCGCCTGGCTGCGGGCCACCGGGGCACCGGAAGAGCGGGTCAACGCGCTCGGCGGAGCGATCGCTCTCGGGCATCCGCTCGGCGGATCCGGGGCCCGCCTCGCCACCACCCTCGTGCACCACCTGCGCGCCGAGGGCGTCCGCTACGGACTGCAGACGATGTGCGAAGGCGGCGGCATGGCCAATGCCACCATCTTCGAAAACCTCGCCGTCACGGTCTGACCCGTGGCTACCGGAGTGGAGAGGGTGGACGCAGCCATACTCGAGTTCGCGTGCCGGTGGCTGCCCTACGGTGGTCCACCGCCCGACGAGATCTGGATCGGGTTCGGTATGACGACACCCGGATTCGACCGGAGACTGTCGAGAATTCTGGAGGGTGTCGCGGCACGCGAAGTGCCTGCCGAAGTCCGAGCGCGGCTCCGCACCCAGCTGTCCGAGCGGGCACGACGGTGGACGATTCGATCGAGATCCACCCTGTCGTCGTAGGGCGCACCGGTGACGTCTCGCTCAGGCGCGGCGCAGCCCGTCGAACGTCAGCTCGACGACGGCGTCGGCGAGGTCGGCGACGGTCCCGCCGGTGCGCGGGCGGTACCACTCGATCAGCGAGTTGACCGTGCCGAACACGAGCCGGCTGGTGAGAGCGGGATCGATCCCGGGCCGCAGGTCGCCCTCCTCCGCCGCCGCGACCACGAGGTCGCTGACGAAGGCGTCGAACTCGCGGCGGCGGGCGAGCGCGCGACGCTCCACCGCGGTGTTGCCCCGGACGCGGAGCAGGAGCGTGACGTACGGGAGTTCGGCGGCGAGGACCTCGACACTGCGGCGGACTAGGTATTCGAGGCGGTCGATATACCGGCCGCTCGTCGCCTTCTCCTCGGTGGTGACCGCGAAGAGAGCGTTGAGTGCGCGCGACAGCGCCAGTTCGAGGAGCTCAGACTTCCCGGACACATGGTGATAGATCGACGACTTCGTGATTCCCAGGCGCTGGGCCAGCACCTCCATGCTGGTGCCGTCGTAGCCCTTGTCGTTGAAGACCTTGACCGCCACAGCGAGCAGCGAGTCGAGGTCGTAGCCGGGGCGTCCGGGCGATCCGGTCTTCCGTGCGGGGCGTGCCGTAGTCATGCGCGCAATCCTTCCAGGTGCAGAACTCCACCGCACCGGTGCGCCGTCGTCCACAGGAGCCGACCGAAGGTTCGGTTCAGCTGAGAATACCGTGGCCGACCCGGCAGTGGTGAACCGCGTGAACGGGCCGAGCCGCTACGCGAACGGCGGCATCACCCAGCTCATCGGCCCAGCGCCTGGGTGCGGCCTTCTTTCCGGGCCTTCGCGAGGCCGCGGCGGGCCATGAATCCGTTGGCCAGGAGCAGGACCGTCTTGTTCGGCGGCGCCGTGAACCCGCCCTGCGTGTGCGGTGCGTACACCGCCTCGGTGCCGGTGACCTCGATCCAGCCGGTGTTCTGACGGGACTCGAGGCCGACGAGCTGGGGCCGGTACGCGTGGGCGAGCAGGCCGGCGCGGCGGCCGCCCTGCGGCACCCCGGCGGGGACCCTCAACCGCAGACCCTCGTGGCTCGCCGAGTTCACGTCGACCGGCACGACGGTCGGATAGCCGTCGGCCTCGCGGTAGGCGAGCAGCACGTGCGGCAGCTTCCGGGCCCGCTGACCGGTCTTCACCGCATCCACCCGTGGTCCGGTGCCCTTCTTCGGCGGCTTCTGTGGCGCCGCTTCGGCGTCGGGGCGCGGTGCGCCGTACACCTCGGGCTCGCCCGTCGTGCGCAGGTCGGGCCAGGCGGTCACCCGTGTGACCGCGACCGTCACCAGTACCCGGTCGGTGTAGTAGGCGCTGAGCCAGCGGTCCCAGAATCGGCCACGCCGCGGCGCTCCCACATAGGGGGCTGAGCGCTCGCCGAGTGCGTCGAGGAGATCCCGGTCGGGGCTGGGATCGAACGTCGCGTCACCTTGCACGAGCACGTAGCGCCGGTTGGTGCCGTCGCCGATTCCGTGCTCGCGCGCATGGAAGGCGAGCGCCACCCGGGGTTCCGCCTTGATGCGCTCGAGCTTGCGGCCGAAACCCAGCGAGGTGGTGAATCCGACGGTGCCCTGCTCGCGATCGCGCAGCCCGAAGGGCGCCACCGCGGCCACCACCGCGCCTCCCGCGGGCGTGACGTACGCGAACCCGCTGGTGAGGTCGTCGCGGATGACCTCGTCGACGTCGTCCGACCAGGTGACCGGCATGTCCCGAGCCTACCCAGGCGACATGGCAGCGGACCAGCACTTCGAGGCCGCCGAGGGTTGACGCCTCCACCGAAATGAACAATGCTTCATTTGTTGTGAGCAATCGCTCAAATCTAATGATCATGCATTCACTTCGGCATCGAGGAGCATTCCATGGACCTGACACTGACCGAGGAGCAGAAGGAGTTCCGGCAGCTGGCCCGCGACTTCCTGAACAAGGAAGTCGTCCCGCACCGCGCCGAATGGGACCGCGCCGAGTCGGTAGACACCGCGATCGTCGGGAAACTCGCCGACATCGGCTTCTTCGGCATGACCATTCCCGAGGAATACGGCGGGCTGGGCGGCGACTACATCACGTACTGCCTCGGGATGGAGGAACTCGGCCGGGCTGACTCCGCGGTCCGGGGCATCGTGTCGGTGTCGATGGGGCTGGTGGGGAAGGTGATCCTCTCGCACGGCACCGAGGAGCAGAAGCACGAATGGCTGCCCCGCATCGCGTCCGGTGAGGCGCTCGCCTGTTTCGGGCTCACCGAGCCCGACAACGGGTCGGACCCCGGAAATCTGAAGCCCAAGGCGGTGCGCAGCGGCGACGAGTACGTCATCAACGGTTCCAAGATCTTCATCACCAACGGCACGTGGGCCAAGGTGTGCCTGGTGTTCGCGCGCACCGGAGGTCCGGGGCCCAAGGGTGTCTCGGCCTTCCTGGTCCCGACGGACACCCCTGGCTTCGAATCCCGCGAGATCCACGGGAAGCTCGGACTCCGCGGGCAGGCGACCGCCGAGTTGTCGTTCACCGACGTGCGGGTGCCGGCGAGTTGCCTCCTCGGATCGGAGGGGCAGGGCTTCTCCATCGCGATGCACTCGCTGGACAAGGGCCGCGTCTCGGTGGGCGCCGGATGCGTGGGGATCATCCAGGGCTGCCTCGAGGCGGCCGTCGACTACGCCCGCGAGCGCACGCAGTTCGACCGTCCGCTCGCGTCGTTCCAACTCGTGCAGGACCTGATCGCCGACATGTCCGTCGACGCCGACGCCGGGCGGCTGCTCACCTGGCGGGCGGCCGATCTGATCGAGCGCGGGGAGCCGTTCGGGACGGCCGCGTCGAAGGCGAAGTACTTCTGCAGTGAGGCCGCGGTTCGTGCCGCCAACAATGCGATCCAGCTGTTCGGCGGGTACGGCTACATCGACGAGTACCCCGTCGCCAAGTACATGCGCGATGCGCGGGTGATGACGCTGTACGAGGGCACGAGCCAGATCCAGAAGTTGCTGATCGGCCGGGCGGAGACCGGGATCAGCGCCTTCTTCTAGCGGTCGCAGGGCTGCGTGACCCTTGACACACTCCGGGTGTGAATGTACGTTCATTTTTATCGAATACTGGTTCACAAAGTTTGAACCGAAACTCATCACAGCCTTTTCCGAGGAAGGAATTACCGTGACCGTTTACGAAGACATCACCTACGAGGTCGACGGCCCGGCGGCGATCGTCACGATCAACCGCCCAGCCCGCTACAACGCATTTCGCGGTAAGACCGTCGAGGAACTGATCAAGGCCTTCCGCTCGGCGTGGGCCGACGACGCGGTGCAGGCGATCATCCTCACCGGTGCGGGGGAGAAGGCGTTCTGCACGGGCGGCGACGTCAAGCAGCGAGCGGAGACCGGCGACTACGGCCCCACCGAGAGCGGCATGTTCGAGATCGGCAACCTGCACAAACTGATCCGCGACGTCCCCAAGCCCGTCATCGCGGCGGTCAACGGCATCGCCGTCGGCGGCGGCCACGTGCTCCACGTGCTCTGCGACCTCACCATCGCGTCCGAGACCGCGAAGTTCGGCCAGGCGGGACCGCGGGTGGGCTCCTTCGACGCGGGCTTCGGCTCGGCGTTCCTGGCGCGCGTCGTCGGCGAGAAGCGGGCCCGCGAGATCTGGTACCTCTGCCGTCAGTACGACGCCGTCACCGCCGAACGCTGGGGACTGGTCAACTGGGTCGTCCCCGCAGACCGCCTGCTCGACGAGGCGAAGGCCGTCGCCGCGGAGATCGCGGAGAAGAGCCCCACCACGCTGCGCTTCCTGAAGCAGTCGTTCAACGCGGACACCGACCACCAGGCCGGACTGAGCAACCTCGCGATGTCGGCGCTCGACCTGTTCACGCATTCACCCGAGGGGCTCGAGGGGGCGACGGCGTTCGCGGAGAAGCGCAAGCCCGAGTTCAACAAGTACGTGAACGCCTGAGTCCGACACACACGGGAAGGGGAAACATCATGAGTAACAACATCGCAGTGGTCACCGGCGCAGGATCCGGCATCGGCCGCGCCATCGCGCTCGCGCTCGCCGAGCAGGGCGATCGGGTGGTCGTCGCCGACCTCGACCTGCAGGCCGCGGAGAAGACCGCGGCCGAGAGGCCCGACCGGCTCTTTCCGATGACCGTCGACGTCGCCGACCGGACGCAGGTCGACGCCCTGCGCGACCGGGTCACGGCCGAGGTGGGGGTCGCGAACATCCTCGTCAACGCGGCGGGATGGGACCGCACCGACCAGTTCCTCAACGCCACCACCGAATTCGCCGAGAAGGTCGTCGCCATCAACTACCTCGGCCCTGTACACATGTGCAGTGCCTTCCTCCCCGGCATGGTAGAGGCGGGTGGCGGTGGGCGGGTCATCAACCTCGCGAGCGATGCCGGCCGTGTCGGCAGCGCGGGGGAGAGCATCTACGCGGGTGCGAAGGGCGGCGTGATCGCCCTGTCGAAGTCGCTGGCCCGAGAGATGGCCCGGCACGGGATCAACGTCAACTGCGTGTGCCCCGGCCCGACCGACACACCGCTGTTCCAGGCGCAGGCGGAGAAGCTGAAAGAGGCTCTGGTCAAAGCTATTCCGTTCCGTAGGCTCGCGCGCCCGGAAGAGGTTGCGGCGCCGGTCGTGTTCCTCGCGTCCGAATCCGCATCGTTCATCACCGGCCAGGTGATCAGCGTCAGCGGTGGCCTGACCATGGCCGGCTGACCGGCGCCGGGACGGAGGACTCATCATGACGTACACGTACGATGCGCACGCCTATCGTCAGTACTTCGAGCACGACTTCACCTATCTGAACGGCTTCCGGCGCAACACCCACCGGTACGCCGATCGACTCGCGATGCAGTCCCCGTCGACCGGCGAGAGCTGGACGTACGCCGAACTCGGCGACCGGGTCGACCGGCTCGCCACCGGACTCGCCCGCGCTGGTGTCGCTCCCGGCGACGTCGTGGCCTACCAGTTGTTCAACGGCCCGGAGTTCGCCCAGCTGTACCTGGCCGGGCAGGCCTGCGGGGCGGTCGGATCGCCGATGAACTTCCGGCTCGCGTCCGGCGAGACGGCGTACATCCTCGACGCGAACCGTCCCACGGTGTTCGTCTACGACACCGAGATCGGCGAGATGGTGCGGGACGCGCTGGCGCGCTCCACGTACAAGCCTGCGCTCGTCGTCGCCGTCGGTCCGGGAGAGCCCCTGCCGGGGAACGGCTTCGAGGTGATCCGGTTCGACGACCTCGTCGCCGAATCGGCGTCGCCACCGGAGGTGACTCGCACGGTGTGGGACGAGACCACCCGGCTGTTCACGTCGGGAACGACCGGCATGCCGAAGGGCGTCCCGCTCAACAGCATGATCGAGATCTTCAGCGCCCACGACGTGATCATGCACTTCCCGTTAACGGCGGAAGACAAGACGCTGAACATGACGCCGTGGTTCCACCGGGGTGGGCTGTACTGTGCCGGACCGAATCCCACGTTCTATCTCGGTGCGTCGCTGGTGGCGGTGCGCAGCTTCGACGCCGACGTCACGCTCGACCACGTCGAGGAGTACGGGCTGACGTTCCTGATCGGCGCCCCGACCAACCTGGCGATGCTCGCGCGTGCCCAGGAGGAGAAGCCCCGTGACCTGTCCACCCTGAAGGGCATCGTCACGATGGGTGCGCCCCTCGAGCGGGAGGCGGCGCTGCACTACCAGAAGGTGCTGAATCCGCGCATCTTCAACGGCTACGGCAGCACCGAAGGATTCTGGAACACCTTCCTGCGGCCCACCGATCTGCCGGACATGGCCGGGACCGCGGGACGGGCCTGCATCGACGACGACGTCGCCGTGGTCAGGTTGTTCGACGACCGCCTCGCCGACGCCCACGAGACGGTCGCGAGGGACGGAACGGAGATCGGTGAGGTCATCGTCCGTTCCCCGAAGGGCGCCAACGCCTATTTCGATGCCCCGGAGCAGGAGAAGCAGAAGTTCCGGAACGGCTGGCTGCACATCGGCGACCTCGCCACCTGGGACGAGAAGGAGTTCGTGACGATCGTCGGACGCAAGGACGACATGCTCCTGTCCGGCGGCGAGAACGTCCACCCCGTGCAGATCGAGGAAGCGCTGAACGAGCATGCGTCGGTGACGGATTCGCTCGTCGTCGGTGTTCCGGACGACAAGTGGGGACAGGTCGTCGTCGCGTACGTCGTCGCCACCGCACCGGTCCCGTCCGCCGACGAACTGGACGACTTCTGTCGCAGGCACCCGATGCTGTCGCAGTTCAAGCGGCCCCGTGCGTACCGCTTCGTGGAGTCGCTCCCCGTATCGGCAACGGGAAAGAAGCTGCACTACAAGGCAACCGACACCGCACGCAGGGAGTTCGAGAGCGGGGCCTTCGTCACCCCGGGCGCCCGCGGATAGGAGAGAGAACCATGACCATCGAATACGAATTCGAGCACCACCAGTTCCGGGACAGCGTCCGCAGCTTCGTTCGCGAGCGGATCGTCCCGCGCCACGAGCAGTGGGAGAGCGAAAGCTGTCTCGACCCGGCACTGTTCACCGAAGCGGGCAAGCAGGGTCTGCTCGGTTTCCCGGTCCCCGAGGCGTACGGGGGTCCGGGCGTCGAGGACTTCCGCTACAACGCGATCGTCATCGACGAGGTCAACCGGGTGGGTGCCGCCGCCGCGGGCATCGCGTTCTCCCTCCAGAACGACGTCGTGCTGCCGTACCTGACGGACATGACGACCGAGGAACAGAAGGCCCGGTGGCTTCCGGGAACCGTCACCGGGGAGACCGTGCTCGGGATCGCGATGACCGAGCCCGGCACCGGCAGCGACCTCACCGGCATCCGCACCACGGCGGTGCGGGACGGCGACCACTATGTGGTGAACGGCAGCAAGACGTTCATCTCCAACGGCCAGAACGGAACGCTCTTCGTCGTCGCCGTGCGCACGTCGCCGGACAAGCACAAGGGATTGTCGCTGCTCGTCGTCGAGTCGGACACTCCGGGGTTCTCCCGTGGCCGCAACCTGGAGAAGATCGGGCTGCACGCCCAGGACACCAGCGAGTTGACGTTTACCGACATGCGCGTTCCGGTGGCCAACCTGTTGGGGGAGGAGGGGCAGGGTTTCTATCAGCTCGTCCACAATCTGCCGCAGGAGCGGCTGTCCCTGTCCGTCGGCGCCGTCGCCGCCGCGGAGGGTGTCCTCGAGCAGACGCTGGCGTACGTGAAGGAGCGCAGCGCCTTCGGACAGCCGATCGCCGGATTCCAGAACACCCAGTTCGTTCTCGCGGAACTGGCCACGGAACTCGACCTGGCGCGCACCTACCTCGACGACTGCATCCGGCAGCACGTCCGCGGGGAGCTGACCGCGGCCCGTGCGGCACGGCTCAAGTGGTGGACCACCGAACTGCAGGTCCGCGTCGCCGACCGGTGCCTGCAACTCCACGGCGGATACGGCTACATGCGCGAATACGCGGTGGCGCGCGCGTTCGTGGACGCGCGGATCCAGACCATCTACGGCGGCACCACCGAGATCATGAAGACGATCGTCGCGAAGGATCTCGGTATCTGACACGGACCGGACTGCGGTTCCGGTCCCGCGCGGGATACTGTGAATACCCATTCACCGCAGGTTCCGCCACCAAGGAGAGGTCATCTGTCATGGCGAAGGACACGTCCGCCCTTCCACTCGACGAGGCGGTCCGCGCCGTCCGCGTCAGCTCGCGTCGACGTCAGGTGCTCGATGCCGCCGTCACGGTGATGCAGCGGACCGGGTTCCATCAGATGTCCATGCAGGCGCTCGCCGACGAGGCGCAGGTGAGCGTGGGGCTGATCTACAAGTACTTCGGCGGCAAGGAGGAGATCCTCCTCGCCACGATCGTCGACATCCTCGACGCCTTCCGTGATCAGCTCGAGCCCGCGATGGACGCCGCGGGAACCGACCCCATCGAGCGGCTGGCCGCCGGGTTCCGGCGGTTCGGCGAGATCGTCGACGAGAATCTGGACGCCGTCGTGCTGACGTACCGGGAGAGCCGGACCCTCGACCAGGACGGGCGTGAGCGGATCAAGGAACTCGAGGTGGCGACGTCCAAGCCGCTCCACGACGCCCTCGAGGCCGCGATCGCCTCCGGGATCGCGAGCGACCTCGACGTCGACCTGACGACGTTCGACATGATGATGCTGGCGCACGGGTGGGCGCTCAAGCACTGGCATTTCGCGTCCCGCTACACCGTCGACCAATACATCACGGCGCAAACACGATTCATTCTCCGCACCGTCTTGTCGGATCGGAGCGCCGCGGCGTACCGGCACCTGACCGAATGACGCGATGGCGTTTCGACGGTGAGATCACCGGCCTGGGCACCGGGTCGGGTGTCCGCATCGTCGTCGGCCACTGGCCGCGATCGCCGCTGGGGGAGTTCACCGACGTGATGGTCGAACACGCTGACGGCATGCGCATGCTCCTCGCACCGTCGGACGCCGTCCGCGATTTCGTCACCGCGACGTACACCTTCGACCGGACGGTGATCACGCCCGTCCACTACACGCGGTCCGGCGACAGTAGGACGGTCCGGGCAGGCGACCTGCATGTGCGGTTCGAGGTCGGGGCCCGCACCCCGCTCGGACACCTGCTGAACCTGGTGCCGCGGACCGTCGCGAGCGCGCCGTGGTTCTGCGCGGTCAGCGACCCGATCGCCCGCGTCGTTCTCCGCGGTGTGCGCACCCGTGGCACCGCAGGCAACGGGCGTCGCGAATTCTACGGCGCCGTCGACCAGCGGCGGCTCGCCGGAATGTCGGCCACCTGGTGCGGCGAGAACCTCGGCGCCCTGAGGCCGGTCGATCCGCCCGTCCGGTTCGGGTTCGGCTCGACCCCGCGGACCCCGGCGGTCACGTCGATCGTCACGACGATCGACGACTAGTCGAAGAGCGTGGGGGATTCTCCCGGCTGATCGCGGGCGGGCGGTTGGACTTCGCCCGCCGGGCTCGTCGCCTTGTGCACCACGGACAGCGTCGTCGTCCGGACCGACAGTCGATGTCCGTCGGGATGCTGCAGCGAAGCCATGCCCTTGCTGACCTCGATGACCAGCCATGGGCCGGCGTGACCGGACGCCTGCACCAGATCACCAACCTGTATCTGTACGGCTACCACCGCGTCCTCCCAAGGTCTACTGCATCGGCCTGTGCCCAGCGTAGCGACATCGGCCGGTGTCAGCCGACTGACGGGAGCACCCGTCGAGACGGGGAGGGTCACCTCGATATGATGCACATCGAGGTCTGTCCGATAACTCCACGACTGATCCGAGCAAGCACGATGACGCGACAGTGGTCACGGCGGTCAATCGGAGCGCTGTCGCGGCGCGACGCCGCGCCCCCGATGGGGGCTGTCGATGCGGACACGCGAGAAATGCCTGCGCGTCTGATAGCGCTCCTGGTGCGCCCGACCACCCCTCCGCTGTGGCTGGGCATCGTGGTCGCCGCCACCGTGATCACCGTGGAAACCGTTGTGGTGCATCAACTCGACACGGTCGCGCCCCAGAACGCCTTCGGTGCGGTGTTCCTGCTCGGAGTCCTGGTGGTCTCGGCGCGCTGGGGATTCGTCCTGTCGGTGATGACGACGTTGGTGAGCGCAGTCGTCTACGTCTACTTCCACCTCCAGGTGGCGGGGTCCCTGCTTCCGACCAAACCCGGCGACTGGGTGGCTATCCTGGTCTTCCTGCCCGTCGCGCTGGTGGCCAACCTGATGGCCGGTCAGGCCAGGTTGCGCACTGCCGAGGCGGTCCTGCGCCGGCGCGAGGCCGAGGCCAGCCGCGACGAACTCGGTATTCTCGCCGCGCACCAGGCCGCACTGCGCCGGGTGGCGACACTGGCGGCGCGTGGAGTGAGCCCACCGGAAGTGTTCACCGCGGTCGCCGAGGAACTCGCGCTCTGGCTGCACGTGGTCAACGCCGTGCTCCTTCGCGACGACGGGGACGGCACGGGGACGTTGGTCGCCGTGCGATACGAGCCGGGGATCACCGCGATGTCCGACACCGGAGACAAAATCCCGATGGAGGGCGACGACGTCGGGGCGATCGTTCTCCGCACCGGCCGTGCCGCCCGGATCGACAACCACGAGCACGTCGGCGGGGAAGTCGCGACCCGCATTCGCGAAGGCGGCTTCGGATCGATCGTGGGAGTCCCGATCGTCGTGGACTCCCGGGTGTGGGGTGCGGCGATCGTCGGATCGCGACGCGCCGAGCCGCTGCCATCGGACACCGAGGCGCGACTCGGTGACTTCTCCGATCTCGTCGCGACCGCGATCGCGAATGCGGTGACCCGTGCCGAACTGCTCGCCTCACGCGCGAGGATCGTCGCAGCCTCCGACGAGGCCCGGCGTCGCCTGGAACGCGATCTTCACGACGGGGCTCAGCAGCGACTGGTGTCGCTGGGACTCGAGGTGCGGATGACGGAGGCATCGGTGCCTGCCGAATGGGTGGACGTGAAGGAGCAACTGTCGGCCGTCGCGTCGGGTTTGAAGGGGGTGTCGGAGGATCTGCGCGAACTCTCGCACGGAATCCACCCGGCGATCCTGTCGAAGGGAGGGCTGGGATCGGCGGTGCGGACGCTGGCACGTCGCTCGGCCGTCCCCGTCACCCTCGACGTCGCAATCGACGACCGCTTCGCGGAATCGGTGGAGGTAGCCGCCTACTACGTGGTCGCCGAGGCGCTCACCAACGCCGCCAAGCACGCGCGAGCCTCCGAGGTGCACGTGTCCCTGGGGACGGAGGACGGCATCCTCCACCTCGTGATCCGGGACGACGGCGTCGGCGGCGCCTCGTCCGCCGCGGGCTCCGGGCTCCTCGGATTGCAGGACCGGGTCGAGGCACTCGGCGGCCACCTGCGGATCACGAGCCCGCCGGGGCACGGCACCACGCTGGACGTCACCATCCCGGTCGCCTGCGAGTGAACGACGGGCACCCGCAGCATTTACTGCTAGCGGGAATGCGTAGCCGGCAGGATCGGGTCGACCATGGAGGGCATGGTGTTGCAGCCCGGTCGTCCACGATGCCTGATCGTCGATGACAGCCCCTGTTTTCTGGACACTGCCCGGCGACTGCTCGAGCAGCAGGGCATCCCCGTGGTCGGCACGGTGTCGAACAGCGCCGACGCGATGCGGACGGCCGCGGAACTGCAGCCCGACGTCATTCTGGTCGACGTCGAGCTCGGCGCGGAGAGCGGATTCGACCTCGCGCGGCGACTCGACGAGTCGTTTGCAGCGGCGGTGATCTTGATTTCCACGCACACCGAGCAAGACCTGGCCGACCTGATCGCCGGCAGTCCCGCGGTGGGATTCGTGTCGAAGACCGAGCTGTCGTCGGACGCCGTCCGGGATCTGCTGCGCGCTGACCGGGATCGCGTGGCGCCGGTCAGCGAGCCTCGAGAAAGGTGACGACCGCGAGAACCCGTCGGTGATCGTCGCCGGTCTCCGGGAGATTTAGTTTGGTCAGGATGCTGCGCACATGCTTCTCGACGGTTCCCTCGGTGACCCACAGTCGGCGGGCGATGCCGGCGTTGGACCGTCCTTCCGCCATGAGGGCCAGAACCTCCCGCTCTCGCGCGCTGAGTGCCGCGAGTGGGTCATTGCGCCGACGGGCGGAGACCAACTCCTGCACCAGCGCCGGGTCGACGACGGACGCTCCCGCGGCGATGCGCTGCAGGGTGTCGATGAAGTCGTCCACGTCGGTGATGCGGCTCTTGAGCAGGTAGCCGATTCCCCGGCCGCTGGCCAGTAGTTCCATCGCGTGCTCGACATCGGCGTGCGCCGACAGCACCAGGATGCCGACGTCGGGGAACTCTTCGCGTATCTCCCGGGCAGCGTCGAGGCCCTCGGTGGTGTGGGTCGGCGGCATCCGGATGTCGACCACCACCAGGTCGGGCGTTCGCGTCCGGACCAGTTCGAGGAGGGTGGTTGCGTCGCCGGTCTGTTCCAGGACATCGAAGCCGGAGCGGGTGAGCAGACTCGCCACACCCTCGCGGAGCAGGACGTCGTCCTCGGCCAGCATCACCCGTATCCGGGTCTTCGCCGGAGGGTGGGATTCGGCCATCGTCGACCTCGAGTTTCCCCGTCGTCCGTGAGAAAGCGCCCGATCACCGTCGAAGTGATCGATTTCGAGGTTACGTCATCGGCACCGGCCGACACGCCACAATGCCGCCTTGCACACGCCGGCCGGTAATGGAATTGCAGCTAGCAGGAAGACCGAGGTTACGGCTGGTAGCACCCGCAACCACCTGCTGGCTGTGGCGACTCCGGAACGTGTTCGGACGAAAATTTACATCAATGGTCGATCGATCATCAACCCGATCACAGCTCCAGAAAACGAAAGGTGAGAACAATGTACAAGCTCGCAATCCGCGCGGCCATCGCCGCAGCCGCAATCGCACCCCTGATCGCCCTCGGCGCCGGAACTGCCTCCGCGGCAACAGCAACCGACAGCGTCGGTACGCCCGTCGCGCGGGTCGTGCCGGATGCGGGGCCCGTCACCGACGTGCCGCAGTCGGGCTTCCCCTGGGGGTGGCCGGGAACCTACGGTCCCGAACGAGTGGAGTCCGGCCCGTTCGGTGGCGGTTTCGGTCGCTTCGGCGGTTTCGGACACTTCGGTGGCTTCGGTGGCCACGGCATGTTCTAGCTCGCGGTCGAATGCGTCTCGGCCACATGCACGTTCGACACCACTCGGCGGGGGCCGGTCAGCGCCGCGCGCCGGAGCGGGTTCGGCGAGCGTGGCGTCGGCGATCGGCCTCGGTCATCCCTCCCCAGATTCCGTAAGGTTCGTCCGCGGTGAGGGCGTGGTCGCGGCACCGGGCGAGCACCGGGCAGGTCTCGCAGATCTGGCGGGCGTTCGCCTCGCGGCGGGCCCGGGCTTGACCGCGTTCGCCGTCGGGGGAGAAGAACACCGACGATGCGACTCCGCGGCATGCGGCCACCTCGCGCCACTCCTCGTGGTGGGGTGCGGCCACGGGGGCCCGTATTCCTGACGTTTCTGCCAACAGCACTGCGGTCCTTCCGTTCCCGGCCCGTGGACGATCCACGTGTCGGGAAACAGATATCGTTTTTCTTCATGTGAGTGCCGGTATCGGTTACGTCCGTTGCCGGATAACAAACCGTACGACCCGTTTGAAGGATATACCGGATGGGCCCCGGGTGTGTCACCAGGTCGGGCGTCCGGCAGTCCGCGCCCGCCGACGCCCGCTGGTCAGGGGAGGGCCGCGACGACGAGCGAGGCCATCGCTCTGTGCCCTTCGTGGGTGGGGTGCAGGGGCATCGTGAACGACCGGGGGACGAGGCCCTCGAACCAGCGTCGATCGGACCCGGCGCACGCATCGTGCCCCACCGCGGCGGCGGCAACGTCGACGAACCGGGCGCCGTTCGCGCGTGCCGCATCGGCGAGAACGGAGTTCATTCTCGCGAAGAACTGCACGACGAAGGCGGCGTCGGCATCGCTCGTGGGGACGTAGGGCCAGCAGCCGCGGTCGCCGAAGATGCCGCCATGTCCCACCAGGAGCACAGTTGCTGCGGGGGACTTCGCGGCGATGGCGGCCAGGGTCGCGGACACCTTCGGGCCGAGCACGGTGAGGGCGTCGTTCATGCGCCGGGCCGTGGTGGCGTCGGAGCGGCATTTCGCGTCGAATCCCGGGGCGGGCGTGTAGCAGGGCTCGACCAGCGACGACCACGCGATGTCGTTTCCGCCGATGCTGACGGTGACGAGCGTCGTGTCCGGCGCGAGCGCCCCGATCTGCGGTGGCTGCGGTCCGGTGACGGTGAATTGCGGTGTTGTCGTGATGTTCTCGGTCTTCGCGCCTGCGCACGCCCGGCTGACGTACGACGCAGCACTCAGGGTGTCGGCGACGATCTGCGGGTACGCGTCGGACGTGCGGAAGCACCCGTCCCGAATCGACAGCAGATCCTGAGGCGACCCGGTGGCTCGCGAATCCCCCAACGCGACGTACCGGACGGCGGAATCCGGCGCCGCGTCGGCCACGGCCGGATGCGACCACGGGAGCGCGAGCGCCACCGCGCACGCGCCGAGGACCAAGGACAGGCCCGGCTTCACGGGAACGCTTCGAGGACGACCGGATGGTGCGGGCCCGGCGGGTTTTTCGTCATCACTCATCTTATTTCCGTCCGCCGGATATCGCCTGACTTCGACGGACCCGGTTTTGTCCGCGTCCGGTGAGATCGCGCACTTCGCGTCACGCTGAGTCCAATCGGTGACATCCACCCCGGCGTCGTTGAAGGCTGAACCAAGAACCTGAGGCGAATTCAAAGGGGACACATGACTGCGATTTCGGAACGTATTCACCAGGCTGCCGGCGTGGTCGTGCCCGGCTCGGCCGAGTACCGCGAACTACTGGCGTCGATCGCGGAAGGTGCGAGTGCGCGCGACCTGGACGACACCAATCCGTTCGACCAGATCGACGCTCTACGGAGCGCGGGCTTCGGCGCGCTACGGCTGCCCACCAGCGTCGGGGGCGGCGGACTCACCATCCGTGAACTGTTCGCGGTCATCATCGACGTCGCCGAGGCAGACCCGATCGTCGCGCACATCCTCCGCACTCACTATTGGTTCGTCGAAGAACGACTCCGCCAGGCCACCGCCGCCGGATATCAGGGTCTCGAGAACGACCGGTGGATCTCCCTGATCCTGCAGGGGAAGATCTTCGGAAACGCGAGCAGCGAGCGCGGATCCGAGGCCGTCGGGAACTTCAAGTACGGCACCCGGATCACCGCGAGCGGGGACCGATTCCTCCTCGACGGTGAAAAGTTCTACAGCACCGGGACGCTGTTCTCCGACTACGTCAGCGTCTGGGCGGATGTGGACGGGACCGCGGTCGCGTCGGTCATCGTGCCGACCGACCGGGACGGCGTCGAGATCGTCGACGACTGGGACGGATTCGGCCAGCGGCGCACCGGCACAGGGACGACGCGATTCCACGACGTGGAGGTGACCGAGGCGGACATCGTGTCCCACATTCCCCTCGACGCGCCGCCGGAACCGTCGTATCAGTTCGCGTTCCTGCAGTTGTACCTGCACGGGTTGATCAGCGGCATCCTGCGCAGTGTCGTGTCGGACGCTGTGGAACTTGTCGCGGGTCGCAGCCGCGGGTTCAGTCATGGGCCGTCGGCGGAGCTGAATCGGGATCCGTTGTTGCAGAATTCCATAGGAACGCTCGCCAGCACGGCGTTCGCCGCCGAGGCCGTGACGCTGGCCGCGGCCGACGCCATCGACGCAGCGTACGCGTCGTTGGACGACGCGGTGCCGGATGCCGAGCTGGCCGCGCAGGCGTCGTTGCGCACGTCGCAGGCCAAAGTGCATGTGGACGAGATCGCGACCCGGGCCGCGACAGCACTGTTCGAGCTCGGCGGAGCGTCCGCAGCCTCGCGCGCGAAGAATCTCGACCGGCACTGGCGCAACATCCGCACGATCTCCCTGCACAACCCGGCGTCGTACAAGGCATCGGCCGTGGGCAACCACCTCCTCAATTCCGAACCCCTGCCGTTCAACGGCTATTTCTGATCGATCAAGGACACATCATGTCTCGTGAACTGCACCTCGCCGGCTTCCTCATCGCCTCGCACGTCACCCACTCCCACGCCGCATGGAGGCACCCGGCGTCGGAGACCGACTACCTCGGACCGGACTACTACCGGCGCGTGGCACAGACCCTCGAACGTGGAAAGTTCGACTTCCTGTTCTTCGCCGATCTCCTTGCCACACCCGTTCGGTACGGCAACGACATCCGCGTCCCGCTGAGCAGTGGAACGCAGGCGTCGGCGACCATCGACCCCTCGCTGGTGGCCGCGGGCCTGGCCAACGTGACCGAGAAGATCGGACTTGCGATCACCAAGTCCACCACCTACTTCCACCCGTACGAGGTGGCGCGGATCTTCGGCACGCTCGACCACCTGTCGCGGGGCCGGGCGGGCTGGAACGTCGTGACCTCGCTCAATCAAGCGGAAGCCCAGAACTTCGGCATCGACAATCACCTCGGTCACGACGAGCGGTACGACCGCGCGCAGGAATTCCTCGAGGTCGCGTTCAAGCTGTGGGGGAGCTGGGATCGCGACGCCCTGGTTCAGGACAAGGCGTCCGGTGTGTTTGCCGATCCCGACAAGGTTCGGACGGTCGATCACGACGGCGAATGGTTCAAGACCCGCGGCCCGCTCACGGTTCCGCACTCGCCTCAGAGCAGGCCCGTGATCATTCAGGCCGGGTCCTCCTCGATCGGTAAGGACTTCGCGGCCCGGTGGGCGGAGGCGATCTTCGAGATCGATCCGACGAGCGAAGGCCGCAGGGCCTACTACGACGACGTGAAGTCGCGTGCCTCGAACTTCGGCAGAAATCCCGACGAGATCAAGATCTTCCCGTCGTTCGTCCCGTTCGTCGGGGAAACGGAGTCGATCGCGCGGGAGAAGCAGGCGTTCCACAACGAACTGGCCGATCCCATCTCCGGCCTGATCACGCTGTCGGTGCACACCGATCACGACTTCTCGCAGTACGACCTCGACGCTCCGATCGAGGATGTCGTCGTGCCGGGCACCCAGGGCCTGTTCGACGTGGCCCGCCGGCTCAGCGTCAAGGACGACCTCACATTGCGCGACATCGGCAAGCTGTACGCCCAGGGTGTACTCCTGCCGCAGTTCGTCGGTACGGCGTCGCAGATCGCCGATCAGATCGAGGAAGGATTCCTCGGTGGGGAGGCGGACGGGTACATCCTGTCCGCCGCTCAAGCGCCGGGAACGTTCGACGACTTCGTCGACCTCGTCGTCCCCGAACTGCAGCGGCGTGGACTGTTCCGCACCGACTACACCGGCAGCACACTCCGCGACCACCTCGGGCTCGGTGGCGCGAGCCTGACCCCAGCGCCGCGCGGGGTGGCAGCGGTGACCTAATTCGGGCTACCGACGTAACTCAGATACTGCTAGTCTCCGAAACCATGGGAATCTTCAGCGGACGGAATTACCCCGAGATCGATCTGGACGGCGCGGTCGTCGTCGTGACCGGAGGAGGGCGGGGCATCGGACGCGCCACTTCGGAACTGTTCGCGGTCAGGGGCGCGACCGTGTGCATCGGTGACCTCGATCGTGCGGTCGCCGACGAGGCCGCTGCGGCGATCGGCGGCCGCGCGTACACGGTGGACGTCGCTTCCGTGGAGTCGTGGCGGCGGTTCGTCGACGACGTGCTGGCGGACTGCGGCCGCATCGACGTGCTGATCAACAACGCCGGCGTCATGCCGCTCGGCGGGTTCCTCGACGAATCCGGCGAGACCAGCCGGATGACGATGAACGTCAACGTGTGGGGACCGCTGCACGGCATGCGCACGGTGCTGCCCGGCATGGTCGAGCGCGGGCGCGGCCACATCGTGAACGTCGCATCCATGGCCGGCAAACTGCCCGTGCCGGGGATGGCCGTCTACAACGCCAGCAAGTTCGGGGCGGTCGGGCTCTCCGCCGCCGTCCGCGCCGAGTTCGCTCCGGCTGGTGTAAGCGTGAGCACCATCCTTCCCAGCGCGGTCCGCACCGGGCTGTCGTCGGGGGTGCCGCTGGGCGGTGGGATGCCGACCGTCGACCCCGAGGACGTGGCGGACGCCATCGTCCGGACGCTCGACCATCGTCGCGCCGAAACCGCGGTGCCCCGCTACCTCGCCGGGTGGGACCTGATCTACGCCGTGGTCCCGGAGCGCCTCCTCGACCTCGGCCGCCGACTCGTCGACGACCGGCGGGCGCTCACCGCCGTCGACCCCGTCGGACGGGCCGACTACGACCGTCGCCTCGCCCGGCAGTCGCAGGCGACGTGAGTGCCAAAGAGCGCCGCGGCACTCTTTGCCACTCACCTGCGGCGTGATCGAAGCGCCGGTATCAGGTGACGTCAGGCCATCAGCGGGGCGAGCCGTTCCGCGTGCTCCCGCAGTGACGGGACGTGCCGCAGCATGAGGTGTTCGTGATCGACGTGCCCCGACAGCGCCAGACTGCCGACGAGCACCCCCGCTCCGGACCGGACGGGGACGGCGACGCACGCCGACGCGTCCCGCAACTCCGCGAGTTGGGTGGCGAACCCCTGGCTCCGGATCAGGTCCAGATTCGCGAGCAGCTCACTCCGCACGACGATCGTGCGGGCCGTCAGCGCCCGCGGCTCCCAACGGGGAATCACGGATTCGAGTTCCGACTTCTCCGCGAGGAGAAGCTTCCCGACCGCACACGCGTACAGGTGCTGGTTGAGGAACGACTCGTCCTCCGGCGGCGGGTATTCGGGGTCGGCATCGGCGGTGCGAACGGCGACGTTGGTGTAGTAGAAGAGGTGGACCCCGAAGCGCACCGACAGTCGCAGCTCGGCGAGGACCGCCCGCGCCGCCGCACACACGGTGGGCACCACGGCTGCGTCGACGAGGACCCCGATCTTCTGGCCCAGGGCGAACCCCGACAGGTCGGGGAGCCGCACCACATAGCCCTCGCCGACGAGGATGTTGAGCAGCCGGTACGTGGTCGCCGACGGCATCGACAGGCGGGCCGCGATGTCTTTCGCCGTCACACCCGAACCGGCGCGGGCCACTTCCTCGAGCACCCGCAGCGCGCTGGTGACGGCCTTCGGTTGCCGCCCCGACAGGGCCCGGTCGTCGGCGTTCACCGGCGGACCTCCCACGGGCGGTAGCGGCCCAGCAGGTCGTCGGCGACGGCCTCGTCGTACACACCCATCCGTTCTCCGATTCCGGGGGATCGCCTGGCGCGGATTGCGAACACCGCGGCGCCGAGAAGCATCAGAAGCACGTAGACGGCGGTCGCCGCGCCCGCGACGTACGTCCGCGAGAACGCCGCCCACCCGACGAGCGCCACCATTGCCGTCGCCGCCAGCGCGCCGATGACCAGGGGCAGCCGGGTCAGTTCGCCGATCCGCCGGAGGAACGCCGGCGTCGCGACGCACAGCAGCACGTACGCGAGGACGTAGCCGTGGGCGGACACGGCGAGCAGCCCGATCAGGACGTCGCGGCTCGAACCGCTGACGATCAGGTAGAGGACGGGGACGGCGACGATCACCGGCATCGCGACCGCCAGCGCCACGTGTGGGGTGTGGAACCGGTGGTGTGTCCGGCCGAACACGGTCGGGACCACCCCTTCGCGACCCATCGCGAACAGTGTTCGCGACAGTGCGGTCGTCGAACCGAGGACGCAGGCGAACCAGGAGGCGGTGATGCCGAGTTCCATGACGATCGACAGCGCGGACGAACCGGCGCCGGACGGGTCGGGCAACGTGAGGACGATCGGCAGCGAGTCGACACCCTGCCGGACCGGCTCCGGCAATTGCAGGGCGGCCGCGAACACATACAGGACGCCCAGCGCGATCGGGGTCCACCGGATGGCGCGCGGAACGGTGACGAACGGGTTGCGGGCCTCCCGCGCCACCGTGCCCGCACTCTCGAATCCGACGAACGACGTGATCGCGAGCAGTACGGCGAACCCGACCGCCGACCCCGATTTCGCGCCGCCCGCCGACGGGGTCGCGCCCTCCCGGACCGATTGGACGAACGCGACCACGAGCGCGGCCGAGGCGGCGACGATGGCGAAGACCTCGATGGCGAGCATGATCCGCGCCGACAACTGCACCCCCCGGATCATCAGCATCAGGGCGAGCAGTCCGACGATCGCCGCGAGGACCGCGATGAGCGTCGACCCCGCCGGAAGCCCGACTCGGCCGAGCAGCGCCGCGAGGTAACTCGCCGCGCCGAGCGTGCTCGCCATGGCGGCGGCCGCGTAGCCGACGAGCAGCGACCAGCCGCCGGCGAAACCGGGCACCGCCCCGAGTCCCTTCACGATGTAGCTGTAGAGACCGCTGACCGCCACCATCCGGGTGGCGAACTGGCCGACGCAGTAGCCGACCGCCGTCATCAGAATCGCCGCGGCGACGAACACCGCGATGGTCGCCCGGCCCGCGTCGGGGATGACGAGCGCGGGCAGCGTGACCATCACGGCCGACGGTGCGACCGCGGACACGGACTGCCCGAGCACCTGGACGAAACTCAGGCGCGCGCGCTCGAGACCGGCGACCGGTGATCTACTTCTGATTCTCGGTGTACCGGACACCACGCACCTGCTCTCCACACTTTCTCGCCTGCCCGCGCGTGATCGACGCCGGGCTGCATGAGTTGCACGCTAGCGCAGGAGTCGAGCGGGATGCGCGGATCGGAATTAATTTTCGGTCACCTCGAATGAGAATGGCCGGGGAATTCGTTCCCGATTCCGGAGCCTGCGCCTGCGCGCGGGGCGGGTCAGCTGCACCGACCCGGAAAGCTGGAATGAGAATCGCTGCCGCCACGGCCGGAAAAGTCGAATGAGAATGCCGCAGGAGCGGATTCCCATCCGGATTTAGTAGTGACCGGCGACACATCCGGGGTTTATCGTGGATTCAGGCCGCAGCACACGAGGCGAAATCTTCCGCCAAAAGTGTTCTGCCGAAGCCGGATTCATTCACAGTTCCGTTCACTCCATCGAAGAGGACATGATGACTGCAGTCGTTCACACTCCCGCCGCCCTCGACCCCCGGGTCGTCGACTTCGTTTCGTCCCCGAAGCGCATGTTCGTCGACGGCCGCTGGGTGGACTCGGCGTCGGGGCGGACGTTCGAGACGGTCGATCCCGGCACCGGACAGGTGATCACGACCGTGCCGCACGCCGGCATCGAAGACGTGGACCGGGCGGTGGCCGCAGCCCGGCGGGCGTTCGAGTCCGGGCCGTGGCGCACGCTCACCCCGGCGGAGCGCCAGCGGATCCTCTGGAAGATCGGCGAGGGAATCCTCGCCCGCGCGGATCAGTTCGCGCAGCTCGAGTCGATCGACAACGGCAAGTCCGTGGCGGTGGCCACGGCCGTCGACGTGACGTGGGCGGCGGAAATCTTCTTCTACTATGCCGGCTGGGCCACCAAGATCGAGGGCCGTACCATCCCGGTGTCGGTGCCGTGGGCACCCGGAGCCCGCTTCCATGCCTTCACCACCCGCGAACCGGTCGGCGTGTGCGCACAGATCATCCCGTGGAACTTCCCGCTGGTGATGGCCGCGTTCAAGGTGGCGCCGGCGCTGACCTGCGCCAACACCATGATTCTCAAGCCCGCGGAGCAGACCCCGCTCACCGCGCTGCTCCTCGCCGAGGTGATCGCCGAGGCCGGCGTCCCCGACGGCGTGTTCAACGTGCTCACCGGTTTCGGCGACATCGGCGCGGCGCTGTCCAGCCACGACGACGTCGACAAGGTCGCGTTCACCGGCTCCACCGAGGTCGGAAAGAAGATCGTCAACGCCGCGTCGGGGAACCTCAAGAAGGTGTCCCTCGAACTCGGTGGCAAGAGCCCGCAGGTCGTGTTCTCCGATGCCGACCTCGAGACCGCGATCCCCGGTGTGGCGAGCGGGTTCCTGTTCAACCACGGTCAGGCCTGCACGGCCGGAACGCGGCTGCTCGTCGAGGATCGCATCTTCGACGAATTCACCTCCGGGGTAGCAGATTTCGCGAAGTCGCAGAAGATCGGTCCCGGACTCGACCCCACCAACGACATCGGCCCGCTGATCTCCCAGGAACAACTGGGCAAGGTCACCGGCTACATCGACGCCGGACTCGCCGACGGCGCCCGCGCCCTCTCCGGCGGGCGGCGGCACGGCGACACCGGTTTCTACGTCGAGCCCACCCTGCTGGTCGACGTGAACCGCGACTTCAGCGTGTACCAGGAGGAGATCTTCGGACCGGTCGCCGTCGCGGTGCCGTTCAACCGTGAGGAAGGCGTCCGCGCGGCCGCCAACGACACCCCCTACGGACTCGCCGCCAGCGTGTGGACCCGGGACGTGTCCCGCGCCCACGAGGTGGCCGCCGAGATCAAGGCGGGCACCGTGTGGGTGAACTGCCACAATGCGTTCGACACGGCGCTGCCGTTCGGCGGCTACAAGCAGTCCGGGTGGGGACGCGAACTCGGTGAGGGCGCCATCGCCGAATACACCCAGAGCAAGTCCGTCAACATCGCGCTCTAGAGGCCGTGACCGGAGGCGAATGAGAACAGCCCTGCGTGCGTTCTCATTTGCCGTCGACGAACCGTGACACTTCGGCAACCGCGCCGACAACCCGCAGCCGCATGCTCGTTCCGGAGCTCACCGCGGAGCATCCACGCAGACCCTCTCCTCGTGAAAGTCGAAGGAAGCCATGACAACCAACGCCTCACCGCAGTCGAGTGCAGTCAGCGACGGCGCGTCTCGCAGACTGGCAGGCACCCTCGGTCCGGGTGCCATCGTGTTCATGGTCGTCGCAGCGGCGGCCCCGTTGACCGTGATCGCCGGCACCGTCCCGCTGGGGATCTCGGCGGGCAACGGCGCCGCCTACCCCGCGTCGTACCTCGTCTGCACGGTGGTGCTGCTGTTCTTCGCCGTCGGATTCACCGCGATGGCCAAGCACCTCCCCGGCGCCGGCGCGTTCTACACCTACATCACGCAGGGCCTGGGCAGGCACGCCGGTCTCGGCTCCGCGTTCCTCGCGCTGCTGTCGTACACCGCCGTCCAGGGCGCGGTCTACGGATACATCGGGGCCGCCGTCAACGATTTCGTCACCGCGCACGGCGGTCCCGCACTTCCCTGGTACGTGTGGGCCCTGGCCGTAACCGCCGTCGTCGCGATCCTCGGGTACCGGCACATCGACCTGTCCGGCAAGGTGCTCGGCGTGTTGCTCGTCTGCGAGGTCGGCATCGTCCTCGTCATCGACGCCTCGGTCATCCTCCGCGGCGGCGGTGACGAGGGATTCTCAACGGCGGCATTCCACCCGGGCGAGTTCTTCTCCGGAGCACCCGGCATCGCCCTGATCTTCGCCATCGCCGGGTACATCGGATTCGAGGCCACCGCCGTCTTCCGCGACGAGGCCCGCGACCCGGGACGCACCATTCCCCGCGCCACCTACCTGGCGTTGCTGGTCATCGGCGGCTTCTACGCACTGTCGAGCTGGGCGATGGTCAGCGCGTGGGGCGACGAGGGCGCGGTGGCCATCGCCACCGAGAACCCCGAAGGCATGATCACCGAGACCGCCACCCGCTACGTCGGCGCGATCGCCGGCGACCTCGTCCAGATCTTCCTGATCACGAGCCTGTTCGCCGCACTGCTGTCCTTCCACAACGTGCTCTCCCGGTACATCTTCTCGCTCGGCAACAGCGCGGCCCTGCCCACAGGCTGCGGCCGCTCGCACGACAAGCACGCGTCGCCGTACGTCGCGTCGGTCGTGCAGACGGTGTCCGCCCTGGTCCTGATCGTCGCGTCCGCCGTCGCCGGACTCGACCCGGTGACCGAGGTGTTCGCCTGGTTCGCCGGGGTGTCCTCGGTCGGCATCGTCGCTCTGATGACCCTGACGTCCGTGGCCGTCCTCGTCTACTTCGGCCGGACCCGGGTGGACCGGCGGCTGTGGAACACGGTGATCGCACCACTGCTCGGACTCGTCGGCCTGGCCGGGCTCCTGATCATGACCGTCGCCAACCTTCCCCTCCTCGTCGGCGGGTCCAGCACACTCGCCGCCGCCATCGGGGTCCTGCTCGTCGGGACCTTCGCCGGCGGAGCAGCAGTCGCAGTACTCCGGCCCCACGCCGCACGACAGAACACCGCACTACCGCAGCACCACACGAACGACACCATCATCGACAAGGAGATCGCACGATGAGTACCGCCACCACCGAGACCCGCGCCACCGTGAGGTCCGCCGCCCCGGATCATCCGCTCACCCCGCTGTCCGCGGACGAGATCCGCTCGGCGAAAGCACTCCTCACCGACGAGGGACTGATCGGCGAGAACGTGCGCTTCGTGTTCGTCGCGCTCGCCGAGCCGCACAAGTCCACGGTCCTCGCGTTCACCCCCGGCGACCCGATCGAGCGGCGCGCCCGGATCCTGCTGCTCGACCGGTCCACCGGCATCGGCACCGACCTCGTCGTGTCGGTGACGGAGAACCGCGTGATCAGCTCGACCACCGTCGATTCCGCCACCGACGGTCACGTCCCGATCCTCGACGAGGAGTTCGAGGACATCGAAGCGTTCCTGCTCGGCAGCGCCGACTGGCTCGCCGCGATGGCGAAGCGCGACATCGAACCGTCGAAGGTCCGGGCGGTTCCCCTGTCCGCCGGTGTGTTCGGTCACGAGGACGAGGTCGGGCACCGCATCGTCCGCGTCCTCGCCTTCCATCAGGAGGACAAGGCGGACCTGCCGTGGGCGCACCCCATCGACGGGGTGGTGGCCTACGTCGACCTCACCGAGCGTCGCGTCGTGAAGGTGGTCGACGAGATCGAGCTGCCGGTGCCCGCCGAGCGCGGTGAATGGGACGCCGAACCGCACGCGACACCCACCCGCACCGATCTCAAGCCGATCGAGATCACGCAGCCCGAGGGTGCCAGCTTTTCCGTCGACGGCAACGAGATCACCTGGGCCGACTGGAAGTTCCGCTTCGGCTTCGACGTGCGCGAGGGACTGACGCTGCACCAGCTCTCGTTCGACGACGGGGGAGTCGAACGCCCCGTGATCTACCGTGCGTCGATCGCCGAGATGGTGGTCCCGTACGCCGACCCGTCCCCGGTTCGGTACTGGCAGAACTACTTCGACCAGGGGGAGTACCTGTTCGGCCGGTACACGAACTCGCTCGAACTCGGTTGCGACTGCCTCGGTGAGATCCAGTACTTCGACGTCACCATCGCCGACGAGTCCGGCGACCCGCGGGTGATGAAGAACGCGATCTGCCTCCACGAAGAGGACTACGGCGTCCTGTGGAAGCACACCGACATGTTCAACGGCATGACCGAGACCCGCCGCTCGCGCCGCCTCGTCATCTCGTTCTTCCTCACCATCGGCAACTACGACTACGGGTTCTACTGGTACCTCTACCTGGACGGCACCATCGAGCTCGAGGCGAAGGCCACCGGCATCGTCTTCACCTCCGCGTACCGCGGCGCGGACGGATTCTCCACCCAGATGGCCCCCGGACTCGGCGCCCCGTTCCATCAGCACCTCTTCTCCGCCCGCCTCGACATGGCCGTCGACGGCCACGTGAACACCGTCGAGGAAGTGGACGCGGTGCCCGTCCCGATGGGTCCGGAGAACCCGTGGGGCAACGCCTTCCGCTGCCAGAAGACGAAGCTGACCACCGAATCCGAGGGGCAGCGCACCGCCGACAACCTCAAGGCCCGCGTCTGGCACATCACCAATCCCACCAAGCAGAACAGGCTCGGACAGGACGTCGGGTACGCCCTGCACCCCGAGGGACAACCGGTGCTCCTGGCCGACCCGTCGAGTTCGATCGCCGCCCGCGCCGCGTTCGCGACCAAGCACCTGTGGGTGACCCAGTACGACGAGTCCGAGCGCTATCCCGCAGGCGACTTCGTCAACCAGCACCCGGGCCAGGCCGGTCTGCCGGCCTTCGTGGCGGGCAACCGGGACATCGACGGCGAAGACCTGGTGCTGTGGCACACGTTCGGGCTGACGCACTTTCCCCGGCCCGAGGACTGGCCGGTCATGCCCGTCGACTACGCCGGGTTCAAGCTCAAGCCCGTCGGGTTCTTCGACCGCAATCCCGCGCTCGACCTGCCGGCGAGCACCGCGAAGCACTGCTGCGAAGGCTAGACGTCGTGACCACCGTTTTCTCCACGGCCTTCTCTACGGCCTTCTCTACGGCCGCCCGTCGCACCAGTCACTGGTGGCGGCGGGCGGCCGCGGCCCTCGCGGTCGCCACGGCCGGACTCCACGCCGCGACGCTCGGTGAGCATGCGGCGTCGTCGCCGATGGTCGGGCTGGTGACTGTCGCGATGATCCTCGGTTGCCTGTACTGCGCGGGGCACCTGTGGATGCGGGGTTCGCAGCGGGACTGGGGGCTGGTCGCGCTGATGAACGTCGGGATGATCGCGCTGCACCTCGCCGTGATGAGTCCCGGTTCGGGCGGCGGCCACCACGGGCACGCGATGCATGCGGCGGCCTCGGCGCCGATGGGGCAGTCGCTGTCGACTCCGATGGCGGCGGCCCTCGCGACCGCCGCGCTCGAAGCGGTGGTCGCCGTGACGGTGCTCTTCTACCGCAGCCGGCTCGACCAACCCCCCACGTGAGTGGGAAAGTGTGCCCGGGGACGCTTTGCCACTCACCTGGGGGTGGGCACGTCAGGCCACGGTGGTTGCGTCAGGCCCTAGCCCGCGTCCTGCTGCGCGAGTTGCGCCTTGATCCGCGCGGTCGCGTCCAGGAGCGATTCGTTGTTGACGGCGGCGGCCGCGGCGTCGTCGTGCTTGCGGGCGGCCTCGACGAGACGTTGCTGGTATTGCCACAGCGAGTCGTCCTCGGTCGTGTCGACGGTGCCCTCGGCGCCGACGATCTTGTAGGCCCGGCAGCGCTGCCACAGCGCGCGGATCATCTCGACCAGCACGGGATTTTCGGCGGCCTCGTACAGGATCGTCAGCAGCGCCTCGTCGTGGTCGAGATAGGCCACCACCCGCCGCTCGTCGAGGGCGGTGCGCATCAGCGTGAACTCGTCCTGCATCCGGGCGCTGTCCTCGGCGCTGATCCGCTGCGCGCCCAACCGGGCGGCCTCTACTTCGAGCAACCGGCGCACGTCGTAGACGTGCACCAACTCGGCGAGGGTGAGGCCCTTGACCACCGCCCCCTTGTGCGGTGACCGCTCGGCCAGCCCCGCTTCCTCGAGTCGGCGGATCGCCTCGCGCACCGGCATCACGCTGGTTCCCACCTGTTCGGCGAGATCCCGCACGCGCAGGCGGGCACCGGCAGGCAGATCACCGTTCATGATCGACTCGTGGATCATGTCGTAGACCTGGTCGGTCAGCAGTGATGTTTCGGCGCGCTTGGATATTGGCACGACTCAAATATAAACGGCACGGCGGACCGGTACTGTCGTCCGGGAATTGCCGTCTCGCCCGGTCCAGAGCGTTTACGCTCTTCGGAGGTTCTCCGGACGGCGTGACGGATGGCGGGTGGGCTGTGAATCGCAGGGTGGGCAGATCGGCGCTGACGATGGCGGTGGCCGCGGCCGCTGTCCTGACACCGTTCGCGGCGGCCGCTCCGGCGACCGCCGACGCGGGCGGGTTCACGAAGACAACGCTCCGTTTCCAGGTCTTCGTCGGACCGAACCGCGACGTGCCGTGCGACGTAATCGGCGACGTGTACACACCGGATGGGGCGTCGGCGTCGAATCGAGTCCCCGCTGTCCTCACCACCAACGGCTTCGGCGGTTCCAAGAACGATCAGGCGGGTATCGCCTCGTTCCTCGCCTCGCGGGGCTACGCGGTGCTCGCCTATTCCGGGCTGGGCTTCGGCGGTTCGGGCTGCAAGATCCACATGGACAACCCCGAGTACGACGGCCGCGCGGCGAGTGAACTGGTGAGCTTCCTCGGCGGACGCGACGGGATGGCGTTCGTCGATCCCGCGCACACCATTCCCGTTCCGGGCCTCGACTACGTGGTGCAGGACGCGACGGCCCACCACGGCACGGCCGAGGCGAACGATCCGCGGGTCGGGATGATCGGCGGCTCCTACGGCGGGGCGGTTCAGTTCGCCGCGGCGTCGGTGGACCCACGGATCGACACGATCATCCCGATGATCACGTGGAACGATCTCAGCTATTCGCTCGCGCCCAACAGCATCGACCAGACGTCCGGGGTCAGCACGTCGGTTCCCGGTGCGTCGAAGGTGGTGTGGTCGTTGACGTTCGGGGCCGTCGGCGTCACCAATCCCCGGGCGGAGGGCTACGCGCAGGACCCGGTGCGGGCCTTGGGATGCCCCAACTTCGCGGACCCGGCGTGCCCTGCACTGGCACAGTCCGCGGTGCAGGGTTTCCCGGACCCGGCGTCCGTCGACTTCCTGCGGCAGTCCTCCGTGGTGTCGTACGCCGACCGCGTGAAGATCCCGGTCTTATTGATGCAGGGCCAGCAGGACACCCTGTTCGACCTCAACGAATCGAAGGCCACCTTCGAGGCGCTGCAGGCGCAGGGCAACGACGTGAAGATGATCTGGCACAGCTGGGGCCATTCCAACCTCACCCCCGCCGAGGGCGAGATCAACCTGAAGGACCCCAACCCCGAGACCCAGTACGAGACGGGCCGAATCATCGACTGGTTCGACCACTACCTGCGGGACAGCGGGGCGAGCACCGGGCCGGTATTCAGCTACTTCCGCAACTGGGTCGACTACACCGGCAACGCCGCACCGGCGTACGCCGAATCCTCGGACGTCTCGGTGGGTCAGGACTTTTCGCTCTACCTCTCCGGTGACGGCGCGCTGACCGACCGCCGGGACAGTGTCGTCGCCGGCGCTCAGACGCTGCACACACTGCCCGGGGGACTTCCCACCGACCGCGAGGCGCCGGACACGAGGCCGAACGCCCCGGTCCCGCAGAGCGTCGAGCCCGGAACGGGGGCCGAGTGGTCGTCGGGGATCCTCGATGCCCCACTGGACGTGGTCGGAGCGCCCGTGCTCGACGTCCGCGTCACGGCCGCACCCGCGGTCACCGGTGTCGAGGACTCGGTGGTGGTTTTCACCAAGCTGTACGACGTGGCTCCCGACGGCACCGAAACGCTGATCAACGGGCAGGTCGCGCCGGTGCGGATGGTGGCACCCGGTGAGCCCGTGCAGGTCGTGATGCCGGCGATCGTCCATCGTTTCGGTGAGGGGCACCGCGTTCGGCTCGTGGTGGCCGGCGGCGATCCGAGCTTCCGCGGCGGGCTGGTGCCGCATCAGGTCACCATCGCCGCGGGCGACCCGGGGCAGGCGCTGGTGCTGCCGGTGACGGGCTGAGGACGCACCCCGAGCAGCAAGTGATTGACATCACACCGTCCCGGGATCAGACTGGGAACCTCATTTGAATCCGATGTCAATATCAATATGGTGTCGGCCGGTGGAGAGGAACCGCAGGTGACCAAGCTCGGAGGAGTGTGCGACCAGCGCTTCGCGGCGTTGCAGGACGCACTGAAGGACAATCTCGACTCCGGTGAGGAGCTCGGCGCGTCGATCGTCGTGACCCTCGACGGACAGCCGGTGGTCGACATCTGGGGCGGATGGTCCGATGCCGATCACACCACCGAATGGGGGCGCGACACCCTCACCAACGTGTGGTCGTGCACCAAGACGGTGACCGCTCTCGCCGCGCTGATGCTCGTCGACCGCGGTCTGCTGGACGTGTACGCGCCCGTCGCGAAGTACTGGCCCGAGTTCGCGGCCGCAGGCAAGGAGCGCGTCGAGGTCCGGCATCTCCTCTCGCACACCTCGGGTGTGTCGGGGTGGGATCAGCCGATCACGGTCGAGGACACGTTCGACCTCGCCGAGTCGACGAAACGACTTGCCGCCCAGGCTCCGTGGTGGGAGCCGGGCACGGCGTCCGGATATCACGCACTCAACTACGGCCACCTGATCGGCGAGGTCATTCGACGGGTCGACGGCCGCACCCTGGGGCGTTTCGTGGCCGAGGAGATCGCCGGACCGCTGGGTGCAGACTTCCACATCGGACTGGACCCGTCGGAATTCAGCCGGGTGTCGAACGTGGTCCCGCCGCCGCCGTTGCCGATCGACCTGGCGTCCCTCGACCCCGCCAGCGTCATCGTCAAGACGTTCACCGGACCCGGACCGGACGCCTCCGCGTCCTGGTCCGACGCGTGGCGCAGGGCGGAAAACGGCGCGGCCGGCGGTCAGGGCAACGCCCGGTCACTCGCCCGGATCCAGTCGGTGGTGGCCTGCGGCGGGGAACTCGACGGGGTCCGCCTGCTGTCGCCGGACACCATTTCCCTGGTTTTCGAGGAGCAGTCGAACGGCGTGGATCTGGCGCTGGGGCAGCCGATCCGGTTCGGCATCGGCTACGGATTGCCGACGCCCGTGTCGGTGCCGTTCGTCCCCGAAGGGCGGATCTGCTTCTGGGGTGGCTGGGGCGGTTCGCAGGTCGTCGTCGACACCGAACGCCGGATGACCATGACGTACGTGATGAACAAGATGGGTCCGGGACTGCTCGGCTCCGACCGCACCGCCCAGTACGCGACGGCGACGTTCGACGCACTGGGCTGACGCGGGGGAGGGTCAGGACGCCAGGCCCTTGTCCTGCAACCATTCCCGGGCGATGTCGCCCATGTCCTCGAGGTCGGCCACCCGCTCGTTCATCGCGATGAGATCCTCGGTGGTCAACGCCGCCGACACGTCCGCCAGCACGGCGCGGACGTTGTCGCCGGCCTTGTTCTCGTTGATGATCGGGGTGATGTTCTCGGCCAGGAACAGGTGTTTGGTGTCCTCGAGGGCCACGAGGTTCTCCGAACGCATCGCCGGGTCGGTGCTGAACACGTCCGCGACCTCGATCTGACCGCTGAGCAGGGCGTTGAGCGTGAGGGGGCCGCCCGCGTCCAGCGCCAGGAACTCCTTGAACGTCAACCCGTACCTGTCCTTCAGGCCGGCGACGCCGTTCTCGCGGGTCTTCCATTCGGGCGGGCCGCCGAGGGTCAGTTCGCCGGCGTGGGGCACGAGGTCCTCGATCGTCTCGAGCGAGTACTCGTCCGCGGTCTCCTGCCGCACCGCGAGAACGTCCTTGTCCTCGGCGGGGGACGGTTCCAGCGCGATGAGCCCGGCGGGAAGCTTCGCCTTGATCTGCTCGGTCACCTCGTCCGACGCGGTCGCGGTGGTGGCGCTGTCCAGATACTGGAGCAACGCACCCGAGTATTCGGGCAGCAGGTCGATGGAACCGTCCCGGATGGCCGGGACGTACACTTCCCGGCTCCCGATGTTGAGCTTCTCCGTCACGTCGATGCCGTTCGCACGCAACGCCTCCGCGTAGATGGTGGCGATCAGTTGGCTCTCGGGGAAGTCCGCGGAACCGACGACGATGGCGCCCTCGCTGCTCCCGCCGCCGTCGGCCGCGAGCGGGTCCTTGCCGATCCCGCAGGCCGTCAACGACACCAGGGTGGCGCCTGCCAGAGCGACGATCAATGCCTTCTTCATGGTGATGTCCTTCAGATCAGCGAGGGCTCGGGGACGGACGTGGGACGGGCCGCGACCGCGGGGTCTTCGGACGTGGCCCGCTTGCTGCTGCGCACCCTCCGGGTGAGTCCGGGCGAGACGACCCGAACCGTGAGGAACCCGATCGCGAGATCGAAGGCGAGCGCGAGGAGCGACACGAGGACCGCCCCCGCCGCCATCTGCGCGTAGTCACTCTGTGCCTTGCCGTCGATGAGGAGTCGTCCCAGGCCGCCGAGCGAGATGTACGCGGCGACGGTCGCCGTCGACACGATCTGCAGCACCGCGCTCCGGATGCCCGACAGCATCAACGGCAGCGCGCAGGGCATCTCCACCTCGGTGAGGATGCGCATCGACCGGAACCCCATTCCCCGTGCCGCGTCCACGGCGGCCGGGTCGACGGAGCGGATGCCCGCGTACGTGTTGGTGAGGATCGGCGGAATGGCCAGCAGCACCAGCACGATCAGGCTCGGAATTAGATAGGCCAGCTTGCTCGAGAACGACGGCGCGATGACGAGCACCAGCAGGATCAGCAACCCGATGGTGGGGAGGGCGCGCAGTGAGTTGGCCAGACCGGCGACGACGACGGACCCGCGCCCGGTGTGCCCGATGTACAGGCCGAGTGGCACGGCGATCAGCGCGGCGGCGAACAGGGCGAGGAACGTGTACATCAGGTGCTGAAGGAGCAGGGCCGGAATACCTTCGGGCCCTGTCCAATGGGCACCGTCGAGCAGAAAGTCGATCATGAGGTGACCACCTTCGGGGTCCACGGGGTGAGTAGCCGGTTCGCGAGCACGATGAGGAGGTCGAGAACCAGTGCCAGCAACAGGCTGAGCGCGATGCCGGCGATGATGGGTGTGTAGAAACGCAGCTGGAAGCCCTGGGTGAACAGCGAACCGATCTGCGGGATTCCGAGCAGAGCGGCGAGCGAGACCAGGCTGACGTTCGACACCACGGCCACCCGCAGTCCCGCGCAAATTACGGGAACACCTACCGGGAGCTGAACTTTGAGCAGCGTCTGATACGGACGGTAGCCCATCGCCGTCGCGGCGAGCACGGTTTCCTGGGGCACCGAGTCGAGTGCGTCGGCGACGACCCGAACCAGCATGGCGACGGTGTAGATCGTCAGGGCGACGATGATGTTCATCGGATCGAGGATCTTCGTCCCGAGGATCGGTGGCAGCAGCACGAACAGGGCGAGCGACGGGATCGTGTAGAGCAGGCCTGCGGTCCCGACCACGTACGGGTTGATCCGGCGATTGCGGTGCGCGAGCCAGCCGATGGGCAACGCGACGATCACGCCGATGACGATCGGCACGAGGGAGAGCAGGATGTGCCAGCCGACGAGTTCGACGATGCGGTCGGACTGGCGGCCCAGCCATTCGAAGTTCATCGGGCCACCGCCCCCGCGAGATCCGCCGACTCGATCGCTGCCACGGCCGCGTGGGCCGTCACGGTGCCCACGAGTACCCCGTCGCCGTCGACGACCACACCCCGCTTGCTGGGTGCGGACAGGGCGGCGTCGAGCAGCGCCCGCATCGTCCCGTGTGCGTCGGCGACCGTGCCGCTGAGATTCACGTCGTCCGGGCGAATGCTGCCGACGACGTTCGCCGGCTGAACCCACCCGATCGGCTTGTTCGCCGGGTCGACGACGAGAAGCCAGTCGTCGGACGCCCGCGCGAGGGCCTCGCCCGCCGAATCACCCAGACGAGCAACGGGTTCGGCGACCGTCTCCACGCGACCGTCGAGGTTCGCGAAACCCAGCGACCGGTAGCCGCGGTCGCGTCCGACGAAGTCGGCGACGAACTCGTCGGCGGGCTCGGTCAGCAACTCCAGGGGAGTGGCCGCCTGCGCCAGGACTCCGCCGGTCCGTAACACGACCACCTGGTCGCCGAGTTTGAGCGCTTCGTCGATGTCGTGGGTGACGATGATGATCGTCTTTCCGATTTCTTTCTGAAGCCGGAGGAATTCGTCCTGGAGCTGGCTCCGGACCACCGGGTCGACGGCACTGAACGGCTCGTCCATCAGCATGAACGCTGGATCCGCGGCCAGAGCGCGCGCGACCCCGACTCGCTGCTGCTGCCCACCCGAGAGCTGCCACGGGTACCGGTCGGCGAAGTGCGCGGCGAGACCGACCGTCTCGAGCAGCTCCATGGCCCGGGTCCGGGCCTCCTTCTTCGTCTTCCCCAGCAGCTTCGGCATCGTCGCGACGTTGTCCACGATGGTGCGATGCGGGAACAGTCCGGCGTGCTGGATGACGTACCCGATCCGCCGGCGCAGCAGCGCCGGGTCCATGTCCGCGGTGGATTCGCCGTCGAGGGAGATGGTTCCGGAGGTCGGTTCGATCAACCTGTTGATCATGCGCAACGAGGTCGTCTTGCCGCAGCCCGACGGACCGACGAGGGCCGTGATCTTGCCGCTGGGGCACTCGAGGTCCAGTTCGTTCACCGCGGTCGTGCCGTCCGGGTACGCCTTGGTGACTTTGTCGAATGTGATCATCCGCGTGCTACTTTCGTGTAGTCCGGGAGGTGAGGCGCCCGGAAGTTCGGTGTCGGTGGGACTGCTCTACCGAGCTGTGTCTTTCTCCGGATTCGGCAACTGTTCCAGGAACTTCATCGCAGCTTTCAGGTCGTCGCTCAGGGGGCGGTCGGTCGTCCGGGGGTCCAGGCACGTGCGCGCACGGTGCAAGTAGGCGCCGAGTTCGGTGTCCGTGTCGAGGTCGCGGTGCTGCTGGCCGAGTGCCCGCACCGCCGAGATCAGTTCGCACGCAAGGACGATGCGGGACTGCGCGAGGATGTCGGTGAGCTGGGTGGCGGCCTGGGACGCGAAACTCGCGTGGTCCTCGGTGCCGCGGGAGATGACCGTGTGCCCGAGAGAACCCGGTGCGGCGGCCATCCGGATCTCCGCGATGGCCGCGGACGTCGTGTACTCCAGCAGCATGGTGCCGCTGCTGCCTGCCGGTCCGTCGGCCAGGAACGGCCGCAGACCGGTGACCGCCGGATCCGACAGGTTGGCCAACCTGCACTGCGACAGCAACGCCGCGCTCGACAGCGCGAGTTTCGCCTCGTCCACGGCGAGGGCGATCGGCATTCCGTGGAAGTTGCCGTTGTGGAACACGGCGTCGTCCTCGACGGAGATGAGGGGGTTCTCGGAGGACGAGTTCATCTCGATCGCGAGGGTTCCCCGCAGTCGTTGCAGCGCCTGCCAGGTGGCGCCGAGGATCTGGGGGAGGGCGCGGAACCCGTACGAGTCCTGTACCCGGGCGGCCCGGACGTCGTGGTCGGCGAGAAGTTCCCGGACCCGGCCTGCCACTTCCTCCTGGCCGAGATGCCTGCGGGCCGCCTGCACCCGTGCCGCGAACGGCTCGACGGAACTGCGCGTCGCCAGCAGCGACAGCACGCCGACGATCAGCGAATGCTCCAGCCAGTTCGCCACGCTGTCGGTGGCCGTGGCGGCGAGCGCGACGGTCATCGCGTTCGTCGAGATGAAGGGGAGCGCATCACCCTGGTGCGCCGTCCACCGGGGCACGACCCGGCTGTCCCGCAGCGGTGTCTCGCCCATCAGCCCGAGCGCGATCTCGGAGAACGCGCTGAGGTCGCCGGTGCCGATCGCCCCGCGAGCGTGCACGGCCGGCAGTTCGTCCGCGAAGACGGCATCGATCAGCGCGGTCACGATGTCGGGGTGCAGACCGGATCCGCCGTTGAGGATCTGGTTGACGCGAATGATCATCGCGGCGCGGACGACGTGGTCCGGCAGCGAGGGACCCGAACCCGTCGCGTGGCTACGGAGCAGGCGGAGGTCCTGTTCGACACCGTCGGAGACGGATGTGTCCCGGTTTCCGCCGACACCCGTGTTGCGTCCGTAGATCGGCTGACGCGCGGCGATGCGCACGGCGGTCTCCCAGGAACGGTGTGCGTGGTCGAGCGCGGCGGGGTCGGGCGCGACGACGACGGGCTCCCGGGCCAGAGTCGTCAGCTGATCGACGGTGAGCTGGGAGCCGTCGAGCAGCACCGGAACGGGCGGGTGCGGTTCCTCGGTCGGGCGGGGATCTTTCCGGGTCATCGGAACTCCGTGATCGATGCGGTGTACGGGTACTCACGAGGCGGTTGCGGACGTCGTCCGGCGTCTGCGTTCAGTGTGGTCTGCCTCACTCGTTCGAGATGTATAGTCCTGTATATACCGCAGCCTGTCAACCGTCGGTTTCCGGCGATCGACGGTTTTCGACCCCGCCCCGAGGGGCTCGCAATCCGGCTAGGTCGACCTCTCACTTCGATCAGTCCCTCTGTGAACCTCCGGAACGTAGGGTCTCGGGAGAGGTGCATATATAGCCATGCATCGATCCCGCACTGACTGATCGACCGAAGGAATGAGTCCAATGCCGCAGCAGGTACGAGGCGTCATCGCCCGCTCCAAGGGTGCCCCCGTCGAGATCGCGACCGTGAATATTCCGGATCCGGGTCCGGGTGAGGTGGTGGTGGATATCGCGGCGTGCGGTGTGTGCCACACGGACCTGACGTATCGCGATGGTGGGATCAACGACGAGTTCCCGTTCCTGCTCGGGCACGAGGCGTCCGGCATCGTGGAGAGTGTCGGCGAGGGCGTGACGTCGGTGGCGGTCGGCGATTTCGTGGTGCTGAACTGGCGGGCGGTGTGCGGGCAGTGCCGGGCGTGTAAGCGTGGTCGCCCGCAGTACTGTTTCGACACCCACAACGCGGCGCAGAAGATGACCCTCGAGGACGGCACCGCATTGACCCCGGCGCTGGGGATCGGGGCGTTCGCCGACAAGACCCTGGTTCATGCGGGGCAGTGCACGAAGGTGGATCCGTCCGCCGACCCGGCGGTCGTCGGTTTGCTGGGGTGCGGTGTGATGGCCGGCCTCGGTGCCGCGGTGAACACCGGCAACGTGGGCCGCGGCGACTCGGTGGCCGTCATCGGCTGCGGCGGTGTCGGTGATGCCGCGATCATGGGTGCCCGCCTGGCCGGCGCCAACAAGATCATCGCGATCGACCGGGACGACAAGAAGCTCGAATGGGCCAAGGACCTGGGTGCGACGCACACCATCAACGGCGGCAACGTCGATGCGGTCGAGGCGGTGCAGGAGTTGACCGGCGGGTTCGGTGCGGACGTGGTGATCGACGCGGTCGGTCGCCCGGAGACGTGGAAGCAGGCGTTCTACGCCCGCGATCTGGCCGGCACCGTCGTTTTGGTGGGGGTCCCGACCCCGGATATGACGTTGGAAATGCCGTTGATCGACTTCTTCTCCCGCGGCGGGTCGTTGAAGTCGTCCTGGTACGGCGACTGCCTGCCGGAGCGCGACTTCCCGATGCTGGTGGATCTGTTCCAGCAGGGCCGGTTGCCGCTGGAGAAGTTCGTCACCGAGCGCATCAAGATCGACGAGGTGGAGCAGGCGTTCCACCGGATGCATGCCGGTGAGGTGCTGCGTTCGGTGGTCGTGCTGTGAGCGGAAAACTGCGGATCGAGCGGGTCGTCACCGAGGGCACCTTCGCCCTCGACGGCGGCGAATGGAACGTCGACAACAACATCTGGCTGGTCGGGGACGACACCGAGGTGGTGATCGTCGACGCCGCCCATGCCGCGCAGCCGATCATCGACGCGGTCGGTGGCCGGCACGTGAACGCGGTGATCTGCACGCACGGGCACAACGACCACGTGACCGTGGCCCCGGAACTGGCGGAGCGGTTGCACGCCCCGGTGCTGCTGCACCCGGGTGATGACGTGCTGTGGAAGATGAGCCACCCCGGCGAGAAGTACTGGAACCTCGAGGACGGGCAGCGGATCGCGATCGCCGGCACCGACATTCAGGTGATCCACGCACCCGGGCATTCGCCGGGGTCGGTGTGCCTGTATCTGCCCGAGGTGGGGGCGTTGTTCTCCGGGGACACCCTGTTCTCCGGCGGCCCGGGTGCCACGGGTCGGTCGTTCTCGGATTTCCCGACGATCATCGGATCGATCCGGGACCGGTTGTTCGCGTTGCCCGAGCAGACCGTGGTCCACACCGGGCACGGGGACGGCACCACGATCGGTACCGAGGCCCCGCATCTCGCCGAGTGGATTGCCCGAGGACACTGATTCCATGACCGACACCACCGACAGGTACACCTTCGACGAGGAAGACGTCGTCGTCACGCACGAGAAGTCCTATGCGGCAGGTGTTCCTGCGGTGTTGGTCTCGCTCAAGCGCGGACTGGAGCAGATGGGTCCGGTGCGTATGGCCCGGACCCTGATGAAGCTGAATCAGCGGCAGGGATTCGACTGCCCGGGCTGCGCGTGGCCGGAAACCCCCGGGCACCGCAAGCACGCGGAGTTCTGTGAGAACGGCGCGAAGGCGGTCGCCGAGGAGGCCACCACCCGTACCGTGACACCGGAGTTCTTCGCCGAGCATTCGGTGGCGGATCTGCTGGGTCGCACCGAGTTCTGGCTGGGCCAGCAG